>DATNKF010000027.1:0-16450 GCA_035603555.1 Allostellaceae bacterium | reverse complement strand
CGCGGCTCGATCGCGTTGCCGATCGCAGCATGGCCGAAAATCTGCTGGCGCTGCGGGAGGACCGAATAGACGCAGCGCAATTATTCGAGCCCATCGTCGAGCAAGCGTTGGCCTCGGGGGCGGGTCATCTCTGGCACTCGGCGAGCGCGCGTGGCCGGACGACCTACACCGCTTTCGTCACGACAAGAGACCGGCTGGTCGGCGACGCCGAACCGCTATTGCGAAATGGTCAGGGCTATTCATCGGACGCAGCGGTGGATCCACGCCTGCTCCGCGGCAGAGCTGGCTGCGACTGTCTCGCCCTTTTTTCCGGCACTCGATTCCCGCGTGCTAACCGGGGCGCTCACCCGCTACCAGGCGCAAGGGGTGTGGGGGCGCGACCCAGTCCTTCCCAAAGACGGTTTCGGCCGTTTGCAAAACAGCCTCGTATCGAGCGGCTTCATACGCCGACCCGCGTCCTACGCGGCTTGCGTCGACAATCACTTCGCCCGGCGGGTCCTTGCTCTTTGATCTTGTCGTCGGTCTGCCACTGCACCGAATTTTCGCGAGCGATTCGTGGTCGCTTTGACTCGCAACGGCGCTACGGCGCCAGGCGCTGGCAGAAAACGACCGGCACGACCGAAGCTATGGCCTAACCGCGCGGGCATGGTCGTTTCGCGGTATCGGTCCAGTCGCTCTCCAGACTCTAGGCAAAATGCGGTTCCTGCGTCGCTGCGGACCTGGCACGCTGCAGGATGCTGCACTGCGACGGGGCGAGGCCCAGCCGAGAAACCCAAGAATTTTTCCGACATGGTCTTTTTTCGGTGCAGCCGTCCGCCATTTGTTACAGAATGTCAGCCCAGTACGCTGTGACACTTGGTTACGGGCGAAAAGGAGGGAGATGCGCGAATGGCGACATTGGACGAGATTGGACAGGAGAAGCAGAAGCTTTCGGATCGGCTTGCTAGGATCGACGCCGAGCGGGCAAAAGTGGCCGATCAACTCAATGAGTTGGAAGTTGCCGAACGTGTGCTGACCCGTTTCGGCGGCAAGACAGTAGCCACCGAGAGACGCCGGCGCGGTCGTCCAGCGCGAACTGCACCGGCACCCGCTGCCCAACGCAGCAGATCCCGGCCCGCACAGCCAGCGCCTTCGGTGTCGCTGAGCGACGCCACTCTGCGGGCCGTGCAGGCGCATACGGAGGGCGCCACCGCGAGCGAGGTTTTAGGCTATCTCTCACGCGAATTGGGGATGACGGTCAGGCCGAACCATCTCGGCATCGCGCTGCAGCGTCACCGCCGCGCCGGGCGGCTCGAAAGCCGTGACTCGCGCTGGTTCATGCCGCAGCAGGCACCGTCACAATCGGCGATGACCGCCTAACGGCAGTCGAGGCGCGCGAGCTGGTGGACCGGCAGGATGTTCAAGTCTGGTGCCGAACCCCTGACCGATGACTGGGTCTGCGCCGGGACTCTGGAGGAGCTGAAGGCCAAGGGCATGACCGTCCTCCATGGCGGGTCCTGCCCATTGCTCGTCGTGCACAACCGGGATGGCGTCTTCGCGCTCGATAACCGTTGCCCGCACCTCGGTTTCCCGCTTCACCGCGGCTCGGTCGAAGATGGCATTCTGACCTGCCACTGGCATCATGCCCGCTTTGACCTCGCCAGCGGCGGGACGTTCGATCTCTGGGCGGACGATGTCCCGACCGCTGCGGTCGAACTGCGGGATGACGGAGCCGTGTGGGTCTGCCGCCGGACGCGCTACGCCGATGGCAATGACCACTGGCGCAACCGGCTGCGCGAGGGGCTGCAGCACAATATCGGCCTCGTCCTCGCCAAAGCCGTGCTCGGTCTCCGCGGCGACCAAGCGGATTATCGGGCGCTGGTTCGCGATGCCGTGCTGTTCGGTGTCCGTCACCGCGATGGGTGGGGCGTCGGCCAGACCATTGTTACTGCACTCGGCAACCTCATACCGTCCCTGCCGGACGAGGAAACGTATCTCGCTCTCTTCCACGGTCTGAGACGTGTGGCGAGCGATTGCGACCGGGTGCCGCCGCGACGCGACCGCCAGCCACTGGCCGTCCAGGGTGAGCGGCCGGTGCCGCTGCTCGGTCGTTGGCTGCGGCATTGGACGCAGGTCCGCCACCGCGACGGCGCCGAGCGTACGTTGCTGACGGCGATCGCCGGCGGCGCGTCGCCGGCCGAGCTCGCGGCATTGCTGCTAACCGCCGTCACCGATCGTACCTTCGCCGATGGCGGCCACGCCCTCGACTTCATCAACAAGGCATTCGAGTGCCTCGACATCATCGGCTGGCAAGAGGCGCCTTTGGTGCTGCCGACCGTCGTCGACCAATTGGTCGCGGCCCGCGGCGGCGAGGAGTTGAACGCGTGGCGCCATCCGCTCGATTTGGTCGGCTTGTGCGAAGCGGCGTCCGCCAGGTTGGGCGATCTGCTGGCGGCTGGCCGCTCAGAGCGCGGGAGCTGGCGATCTCACGCCAGCTTGGCGCGGCAATTGCTGGCCGATGATCCTGAGGCTATTATCGCGGCGCTCGCGGCGGCGTTACGCGCCGGTGCGACCGCAGCCGATCTCGGTCGCGCGCTCGCCTACGCCGCCGCATTGCGGGTCGCCTGGTTCGGCACCGCCAACGAGCATTCGGACTGGGAGACCGCACACCACGCTTTCACCTATTGCAATGCGCTCCATCAGTTCCTGAAGCGCATCACCGCCCAACATCCGGCGGAGCTCGAGAGCCCCGAGCTGTTGCGCGGCGTGATCCACGGGGCGATGCGGCTTTATCTGATCCGCTTCCTCAATGTGCCGCCGGCGCGCTTGCCCGGCGAGGCCGGCGACCGGCTCGACGATCTGCCGGATGACCGCGAAGCTCTGTGCGATGCATTTCTCCAAGCCCTCGATCGCCAGGGATCGGTGCGCGATGCGGGCCGCCTCGTCGCCCGCTATTTGACGCTTCGCCATCCGGCGGACCAGCTGATCACCACACTGGCGCACGCGGTGCTGCGAGAGGACGCCGACTTTCACACCTACCAGATGCTCGAAGCCGGCGTGCGGCAATACCGTGAATGGGGCGACTGCGACGAAGGGCGCCACATCCTGATCGCCGTCGCCCGCTACCTCGCTGCCCATTCGCCGACCGAGCGCGCGCAACTGCAGACTGCGATGGTCGCGCGCCGCCTCAGCCTGGGCCAGGCGCTACACGAGACCGAGGACAACGGTGCGGAAGTGACCGCCAGCGTCGCGCGGTGAGCCCCTCACGCTCCCGCCGCGCGGGTCCCTGCGCGCGCGGGGAGAGGGTTGGGGTGAGGGGCGACCCGTTATAGCTTCAACAGCCGCTTGGCGTTGCCGTTCAGCAGCTTCTCCTTGTCCTCGGCACAGATAGGCAGAGTCTTGGTCCACTTCGTCCCCGGCGGGTTGTCGACAAACGGGTAATCGACGGAGAACAGGATCCGATCGATCCCCATCTCCATCATGCAGCACAGCAATGCGGGGTCAGAAAAGAACCCGCTGGTGGTGATGTAGAAGTGCTCGCAGAAGACGTCGCGGAAGCTCTTGCCGCCCCTGCCGTCGCGCGCCAGCCCCATGCTGATGCGCCAGAGATAAAAGGGCAGGCCCTCGCCCATATGGCCGAGGATGATCTTCAGGCCGGGATAGGCGTCGAACACCCCGCTCAGTACCAGACGAAGGCCCTGCGTCGCGGTTTCGACGGTGAAGCCCCAGGCAGCCCGCAGCAGCGAGGGGTACTGCTCGACATAGTCCTTGTAATAGGCCTCGACGACGGCCGGGTGCGGCAATGCCGGATGCATGTAGAGCGGCACGTCGAGCGCCTGCGCTCGTTCGAAGATTGGCCAGAACCGCTTGTCGTCGAGAAACAGCCCGTTGGTCAGACCGTTGACCAATGCGCCCTTGAAGCCCAGTTTGGTGACCGTGCGTTCGAGCTCGTCCGCGGCCGCTTTGGGCTCAGGCGTCGGGATCGCGGCAAAGGCGGCGAATCGGTCGGGGTGGGCGCGGACCGTCTCGTAAAGCCGGTCATTGGCGCCGCGCGCCAGCCGGACCGCGGTGTCGGCATCGAGCTTCTGTAATCCGGGATTGGCGTGCGACAGCACCTGCATGTCGATCCCGGCCTCGTCCATCTCTCTCAGGCGTAATTCGCCGACATCGTCTAGGCGCTCGACGATCCGCGGCGCATTGGTCGGCTCCTGCCCGACGGTGTGCCGCTTCACCTCCGGGTCGAAGTAATGTTCCTCGAGAGCGATGATGTAGGGCTTTGTCGCCATTGCGCTTCTCCACGGGTAAGGCATTGCCAAGCTATCTAACAGGCCAGGAGTCGAGCTGTCATTCGGCAGCGCAGCGCTATTCCAGCTTGAGCAGGCGCCTGGCATTGCTGCTCAACAGCTTCTCCTTGTCCTCGGCGCATAGCGGCAGGGTTTCCGTCCATTTCGTCGCCGGAGGATTGTCGACGAAGGGGTAATCGACCGAGAACAGGATGCGGTCGATCCCCACCTCCATCATGCAGCACAGCAGCGCCGGATCGGAGAAGAACCCGCTGGTGGTGACGTAGAAGTGCGCGCAGAAGATGTCGCGGAACGACTTGCCGCCGTCGCTGCCGCGCAGTCCGTGGCTGATGCGCCACAGGTAGAAGGGCAACCCTTCGCCCAAATGGCCCATGATGACCTTGAGGCGCGGATAGGCGTCGAACACCCCGCTCAATACGAGGCGGATACCTTGCGTCGCGGTTTCCACCGTGAAGCCCCAGCCGGCGCGCAGTATCCCCGGATGCTTCTCGACGTAATCCTTGTAGTAGGCCTCGATAACGTCGGGGTGGGGAATTGCCGGATGCAAGTAGATCGGCACGTCGAGCGCCTGCGCGCGCTCAAAGATCGGCCAGAACCGCTTATCGTCGAGGAAGAGCCCGTTGGTCAGGCCGTTGACCATGGCACCCTTGAAGCCCAGTTTGGCGACCGTTCGCTCGAGCTCGTCGGCCGCGGCCTTGGGATCGGCGGTGGGGAGCGCTGCAAAGGCGGCAAACCTATTCGGGTGGGCTCGCACCGCTTCATTAAGCCGGTCGTTGGCGCGGCGCGCCAATGGCACTGCGGTCTCGCCGTCGAGCTTCTGCAGCCCCGGCATCGAATGCGACAGCACCTGCAGATCGATGCCGGCCTCGTCCATCTCCCGCAATCGCAATTCGCCGAGATCGTCGAGGCGCTGCACCGTCGCCGGTGCGGCGATCGCGTCCAGGCCGCTCGCATGCCGCTTCACCTCGGGATCGTAGTAATGCTCCTCCAAGGCAATGACGTAGGGTCTTGTCGCCATGGCTCTCTCCACAGACGAAAGTTACGGATCTGGTAGTGTGCGATATGGCGAGCGCTGCGGCCAGCAGCGGGTGCGCCGTGCGCAGCCGCGCGTCGTCTGTGGTATCGCTCCACCGCGCCTTGGCACCCACAACCACCCGATCGAAGCCGCGAGGCGGGCACGGGTGGCTGTCGGGTCGTCGCGATGTTTCGATTCGCCCCAATCGATACGCCGGATCAGCCCCTCGGGTCGTTCTGGCACGCAGAGCTGCGCGCGAGGCCGATGCGCTTGAAAGCGCTCCTGTACGCGGCCAAGCTTCCGGTCGTGGCGCTCCGCCGTGCAGGGACCCAGCCATGTCATCCATCACCACCGACCTTGCCACAGTGTTGAGTACGGTTCGCCGCCCGGGCGATTTTTTCGCCTCAGGCACGACGGAGCTTCTTGCGCCCTTACTGAAGGTCGACGGCGTCGGTCCTGTCGCCCTGCCCCTGCTGCCGATGCAGGCTGAGCAACTCCTCGCCGTCGCCGAGCGCGCGCCCTATGGCCGCGGCGAGGAGACCCTGGTCGACACGGCGGTCCGGCGAACCTGGCAGATCGGCGCGGATCAGGTACGGATCGAAGGCAAGCATTGGTCGCGGACCCTGGAGACTATCCTGGCGCGGGTGGCCGATGGGCTTGGGGTCAGCGGGCCGGTGGCGGCCGAACTGTACAAGCTGCTCGTGTATGACCAAGGCAGCTTTTTCGTCAGCCATCGTGACACCGAGAAGGCGCCCGGCATGTTCGCCACGCTGGTGATCGTGCTGCCGTCGATATCCGCAGGAGGCGAGCTAGTGGTGCGGCACAAAGGCCGCGAGGCACGCCTCGATCTGCGCTGCAATGAGCCGTCGGAGGCGGCCTTCGCGGCGTTCTATGCGGACTGCGTCCACGAGGTGCTGCCAGTCACCGAGGGTTGTCGGTTGACCTTAGTCTATAATCTGGTGCGTCGCGGGCGGGGTCCGTTGCCCGAACCGCCGAGCTATGAGGGCGAGCAGAGCCGGGTCGCGGCGCTGTTGCAGGCTTGGGCCGAGGGCAAGAAATCGCCCGACGATAATGCTCCCGAGAAGCTGATTTATCCGCTGGAACATGCCTATACCCCGGCCGAGCTCGGATTTGCGACGCTGAAAGGGGCAGATGCCGCGGTGGCGGCAGCGCTTGCCGCTGCCGTGCGGCAATCCGATAGCGAGCTTCACCTGGCGCTCCTTACTGTCGAGGAGAGCGGTATCGCGGAATACACTGGCTATGGGCCGCGCCGCGGCCGCTGGTCGGAGCCGGAATTGGAGGCGGGCGAGGTCGACGATCGGAGCGTGACCCTTTCCGAATGGCGACGGCTCGACGACAGGCCGTCGCTGCTGGTCGAGCTTCCGGTCGAAGACGCAGAGCTTTCGCCGCCGGGCGCCCTCCAAGACATGGACGCTGACGAAGAGCACTTCCACGAGGCGACGGGCAACGAAGGGGCCTCCTTCGAGCGGACCTACCGCCGGGCCGCTTTTGTGCTTTGGCCGCGCGAACGTTTCTTTGCGGTCCTCAACCAAGCCGGCCTGTCAGTCACCTTGCCTTATCTCGAGGACCTGACCGAGCGCTGGGGCGTGAGCGGCGAGGATCGCCGATCGATCTTGTGGGATCAGGCGCATGATCTGTCTGGGCACATGGTGTCCGCGTGGCCGACGGACGCCTGGTACCCGCGACACGACAAGGCGCCGAGCGAAGCCGCCCACATGCTAACCTTGCTAACACAACTCGAGGACACGCCCCGGATGGAGGCGCTGCTGGGCAAGATCGCCGCGCGCGGCGGTTACGATAAGCAGGACAATGACGCCATAATCGGCGCTCTCGCCATCTCGTCACCGCCGAAGCGCGCCGCAATGATCGAGCGCATCATTGTGCAGACTGCGCCCATGTCGCTCGGCGCGTGCGGCGAGCTGCTGGCCCGTGCCGTCGCTGCGCTGGCCGATGGTCGCACGCCCGACTTCGTCGGCGCCGCCACCACTTTGATCGAAGCGCTGCCGGGCGATCCGGCGCGCCCAGCACTGATCGACGCGTGGCGAAGAGGCCCCCGTGTGGACCCGGGCTTCATCGTCGATCTGCTGACCGCTCTCGGGCAAATCAACGAGGCCTTGGTTGGGCGAGCGACAGACCACATCCTCGCCTGGCCCAAAACTTACGGCTTCGATGCCGTTCTCGTTCCGGCCGTTCGGCGATTGATCGGCATGAGCGATGGTTCGGCGGCAGTGCAACGGCTGCGCGCCGTCTGCCTCGACCACCTGCGCGCCCGCATTGCGCAACCTTTAGAAGCGCCAAAGGATTGGCGGCGCGCGAGCGAACTCGCCTGCAGCTGCCGGAACTGCGCCGAACTCGGACGGTTCCTCGCCGATCCCGAGCGCCGGCTGTGGACCTTCAAAGCCGCCGAAGCCGTACGCGGTCATGTCGAGGGGATGGTCCGCCAGGTGCGCTGCGACCTCGACCTGACCACCGACCGACGCGGTCGGCCCTACACCCTGGTGTGTACCAAGAACCAGGCCAGCTACGACCGTCGGGCCAAGCAGCGCAAGCAAGACGTCGAAGATCTGGCGCGGCTGGACGGGTGAGGATGCTATAGATCCCGCGAAGGTTCGCCCCACCGGTCCTCGTACACGAACTCGGCGAGCGGCGCGCGGGCGACCGGCCCGAACCGCCCCATCGGATAGCCGATCGGCAACAGCGCATAAGAATGCACGTCCGGCGGCAGCCCGAGTGCCTCTTCGGTCTCCTTCTCGAACCGCAGGTGCAGGGTGGTCAGCGTCGCGCCGAGGCCCAGCGCCCGAGCCGCCAGCAGCATGTTCTGCACCGCGGGGTAGATCGAAGAACCCGAAGAGCGCGTCGCCGCGGCACCTCCGAGGCAGGGGACGATCCACACCGGCGCCTCATGGAGATGCTCGGCGAGGTAGTCCGCAGCCGCGAGCATGCGGCGGAAGCGCTCGGCCGATGTCCCGGGCGGCGGAGCACTGGTGCTATAACCTGGCAATGCATTCTCTTTCCAGGCCCGCTTGTAGTAAGCCGCCACGGTTTCTTTGACCTTTGGGTCCTTGACCACCAGGAAGCGCCAGCGCTGCATGTTGCCGCCGTTGGCGGCGGCGACGCCGGCTTCGAGGATCTGCCGGATCAGCGCATTGGGCACCGGGTCTGGCTTCAGCCGCCGCATCGACCGGGTCGTATGCATGATCTCGAAGATCCCGGGTTCGTTAGCGCTCGCTTGGGTCATCGCGTTCCTCCTCGGTCCAATCACGGCATCGTGCAACGCCCATCCCGGGGGCCGCAAGCTCGGGTTTACGGCATCCGCGGGGATTGACCGACGGCGGCAGAGTCGTAATCTAGTTTGTCTAGTCAGTATCCGTTGAGGCCATCGTGAGCGGCCACGGAGCAGATCAAACCCGCTCTAATTGGCAGTTGCAGGAAGTGAAGGCGCGTTTCAGCGAATCGGTGAAACGATCCCGCGAGCGCGGTCCCCAGCATGTCAGCGTCCGCGGGGAGCCTGCCGTCGTGGTCGTCTCGGAGGAGGAGTTCGCCAGACTCACTTCATCGCGCCCTTCGATCGTCGATCACATTCTGGAGGGGCCACCTTGGCCGGATGATCTGGTCGACGTCATTAATGCCCGGCAGCACGATACGCAGCGAGACGTCGTCCTCTAATTCTGATGTACCTGGTCGATACGAACGTTTTGCCCGAAGCTCGCCGAGGCAGCAACGAGGCCCGGATGGCCAGCCACGCCCTCGGAGAGCTTTGCGCGACCGCAAAATTGCCTTCCTCGCATGACATACTTTCGGTACATGGCGAGTTCTGCGCGGCCGGCCGCTTGGAGGTGCGGAGGCGAGATGGGCTTCGCCAAGAGCGGCGGCGCGGCGGGTTGCGAGCAGTTCAACCGTGAGGCGAAGTCTCGCTGCAGATTCGCTGCAGATGGCGAAATCGGCGTCCGGCAATGCAATTTACGATTGTTGCCCGGAGCGGGCGCCGCAGTCTGCCTGACTTCTCGCCGGAGCGTGCATGTGCCTATGGCATTTTATGATTCATTGCGGATCGGACGTTCACGTGTTTGCAGCCGCCTCGCGCGCCATTTGCAGCGCCGCCAGCACGCGGCGCGGAGTGATCGGGGTCTCGTTGACCTCGGCGCCGATGCCGGCGAGCGCGTCGCGCACGGCGTTGGCGATCGCCGCCGGCGGGGCGACCGCACCACCTTCGCCCATGCCCTTCATGCCGTATTCGGTCGCGGCTGCCGGGGTGTGGAGATGGCCGATCTTGATCGCCGGCAATTCGGCCGCACCCGGCAAGAGGTAGTCGGCCAAGGTGCCGGCGAGGGGCTGGCCAGCCTCGTCGTAGGGGATCTCCTCGTAGAGTGCCGTGCCGATGCCCTGCACGACGCCGCCCCTGATCTGGCCCTCGACGATCATCGGGTTGACCATCGTGCCGCAATCCTCGGCGACGGCAAAGTCAAGCAGCTCGATAAAGCCGGTCTCCGGGTCGACGGCGACGACCGCACCATGCGTCGCATAGGAGAAGACACCGGTGCCGATCGCCGGCTCATAGGTCGCCGTCGCATCGAGCAGCGGGTCGACACCCGGCGGCAGCCCGTCCATCCGCAGATGTGCAACATGGGCGATCTCGGCGATCGTAACCGAGCCCTGCGGCCCCAATACCGCACCCTCGGCGCAGCGCACCTGGGCGGGATCGCACTGCAGCAAATGGGCGCCGATGCGGCACAGCTTGTCGCGCAACATCCGGCTGGCGCGGGCTACCGCCCCGCCCGACATCACCATGCTGCGCGAGGCGAAGGTGCCGAACCCGAACGCGGTGCTCTCGGTGTCGCCGTGGCGCACCGAGATCCGCGCCGGATCGATGCCGAGCTCGTGCGCGGCGATCTGCGACAAGGTCGTCTCGAGCCCCTGGCCATGCGATTGGATGCCGACCATCAGCACGACACTGCCGTCGGGCAGGATCCGTGCCGTGCAGCTCTCGAACCCCGGGATGATCGCGGCACCGCGGGCGACGAATTCCGCAGCACCATGGGCGGTCTGCTCGGCAAAGGCGGCAAAGCCGATGCCGACGAAGCGTCCGTCGGGCTCGCCCTTCTGCTGGCGCGCGCGGACGGCGGGGAGGTCGAGCAGCTCGGCGCAGAGACGCACGCTCTGCGGATAGTCGCCATTGTCGAGCCGCATGCCGCCGACCGTGGTGAACGGCATCGCTGCGGACCGCACCATGTTCTCCGCCCGCACCTCGACCGGGTCGCGCCCGACCGCGCGCGCGACTTCGTCGATCATCCGCTCGATCGCAAAGCAGGCCCCCGGACGGCCGACCCCGCGATAGGGGCCGAGCGGCGCCTTGTTGGTTGCCACCGTGAAGTGCCTCGCCCGGTAATTCGCGATCGTGTACGGCCCCGGCAGATTGCGCGCCGCCATCGCTGCTTCCTGGTATGGCCCTTGCGGCCACAGCCCATAGGCGCCGGCGTCGACGACGATTTCGGCATCGACGCCGAGTATCTTGCCCTGCCGATCGGCGTAGGCGGTGACCTTGTAGTGGTGGTCGCGGGTATGCGCCGCGGTCAACAGGTGCTCGCCGCGATCCTCGACCCAGCGCACCGGGTGATCGAGCTGCAGTGCCAATGCCGCCAGGATGATCTCTTCGGGGTAGAGCCGGGCCTTGGGCCCGAAGCCACCGCCGACATCGGGAGCGACGACGCGGATGCAGCGCGCCTCGATATCGAGGAACTCGCCGAGTGCCACGCGCACCGTATGCGGCGTCTGCGTCGAGGCATAGACCACGACCTCGTCGAGCCGATGGTCGCGATAGGCGAGCACGGCACGGCCTTCGAGCGGCGCGCCGGACTGCCGCTGCATCCGGAATTGGCGGCTGACCGTGATTTCCGCCGCGCGCGCCGCAGCCTCGATGTCGCCGCCTTCGACGAGGCGCTCGACATAGAGGTTGTCGCCCCACTGCTCGTGGACCGGGTGGCGGCTGCCCTGCATGTCGCGCGGCGCGTCAACCACCGCGTCGAGCACCTCGAAATCGACCGCGACGGCATTGGCGAGGTCTTCGGCCTCACCGCGCGAAGGTGCGATGCAGGCGGCGATCGCCTCGCCGACATAGCGCGCCTTATCGGTGGCGAGCGGCGGCCAGGCCGGTGCCTTGGCCCCGGCTGCGTTCACGGTGATGCGGATCGGCTTGATGCGCGGCAGGTCGGCTGCGGTAAAGACGCGGCCGCGGGCCTCCGGCGGAACCGAGATCGATCTGATCCGGGCGTGGGCATGGGGGCTGCGGACAAAGGCGACCTCCATCATGCCGGGCAATTTGATGTCGGGCACGAATTCGCCCCGCCCGTGGAGATGCCGCTCGTCTTCCTTGCGCAGCAGCGACGCGCCGATGCCGGATCCGTCATTGGCCATGCCGCACCTCGCTGGCGATTTCCTTCCCGGCCTCGGCGATTGCCGTGACGATGTTGGTATAGCCGGTGCAGCGGCAGATATTGCCGGCGAGACCCTCGCGGATATTGCGCTCTGATCCGGCACGGCCGCGGCGGATCAGGTCGCATGCGGTGATCAGCATCGCCGGGGTGCAGAACCCGCATTGCAGCGCGTGGTGCTGATGGAAATTCCGCCGCAATGCCGCCATGACCGCATCGTCGGCGAAGCCTTCGATTGTCTCCACGGTGCGGTCGTCGCAGGCGACCGCCAGCATCAGGCACGAGCGCGCCGGTTCGCCATCGACCAGAACTGTGCAGGCGCCGCACACGCCATGCTCGCAGCCGAGATGCGTCCCGGTCAGATTGCGCCGCTCGCGCAGAAAATCGGCGAGCGACAGGCGCGGCGGCACCTCATCGGCAACGACATTGCCGTTGATTCGAAAACGGATCGTCGTCACACCGGCACCTGTTGCACCGCGCGCATCGCGGCGGCAGCGTGAAGGTTGCGCTGGAAATCATCGAAATGCCGTTCGGCGGCGCGGTCGAGGTCGGCTGCGACAGCGCTGCGCAGCGCCTCGGGGTCGCGACGGCCTGCCGCGACCAGCTCGGCGGTGTCCACGAGCGCCATCGGCGCGCCATTTGCCGCACCGATAACCACCCGCGAGCAGCCCCGGCCGGGATCGGCGACAACGATCGCCAACGCGGTGGCGAACTCGCCCGACTTGCGACAAAGCTTGAGATAGCCCCAGCGGGCAGTCGCGGACAGCTTGGCCACGCGCACGGTTTCGATGATCTCGTCGGCAGCCAGCCGTGTCTCGAAGATCCCGGTCGCGAACTCGGCGCATTTGAGCGAGCGCCGTCCGCTCGGACCCAAGAGCGTGAGTTCGGCGTCGAGTGCCGCGAGAACCGCCGGCCATTCGGCCGCGGGGTCGGCGAGAGCAAGGCTGCCGCCGATCGTGCCACGGTTGCGGATCGCGCGGTAAGCAAGGGTCGCGGCGACGCGCGGCATCAGGCCTCGCGAGGGGTCGGGGACCCGGTCGTCCTCGATCGCCGCGTGGGTCACGCAGGCGCCGAAGGTCACGGCATCGGCATCGTCTGTCACCGACATCAGCTCCGGCAGCCGCGCGATGTCGATCAGCAGCCCAGGTGTTGCCAGCCGCAGGTTCATCATCGCCATCAGCGACTGCCCGCCGGCCATCACCCGCGCTTCGACCGAGGCATGCGCCAGCAATCCTACAGCCTGGGTCAGACTGCGTGGTCTGACATAGTCGACGGCGGGGGCCTTCATGGTTTCTTGAGAGTGCGGGCGGCCATTTCGGCGGCGGCCACGGCGCGGCGTTCGGCGAATTTCGGCACGAGCCCGCGCGACGGGCCGACCTCGTTGCCGGAACCGCCCGGGTCCTTCTGCGCGCCGCCCCACCCGGCATGCGAGATGTCGAAAATGACCCCGTTCGGATCGCGGAATTTGACCTCGTAGAAGCTGCCGCCCATGACGTCAGGCTCGCCCATCAGCCATTCCCCTCCGGCCTGCTCGATGCGGTGCTGCACTGCCTCGGGGTCATCCACCCAGACCCCGAAATGATGGAGCCCAACATGGTCGCGACCGGTTCCTTGCGCCGCTTCGTCCGATTTGAAATGCAACAGCGCCAGATTGATCACACCGTCGGACAGAAAGACGCCTTCGGCGAGGCTCGAATCGGTTTCGCCCACCACCTCCATCCCAAAAGCGTGTTTATAGAATTCGGCGGTCTTCCAGGGGTCGGGCACCGACATCGCGAAGTGACGCAGCTTTCCCACTGATGTACTCCCCATCTACCGTCGGTCGAGGAACTGCACCACCCGCTACTTGCGTTGTCAACCGGGCTCGGCGATCAACCGCCACCGTAGAAGGGGCGCCGGGCGGCGTCGGCCCGGGCGGCTTCGGCCGGGACCACTTGCGTGTAAAAGTTTTCGCGCCCTCCCCTCTCGCCACCCACCCTCTGCCCTTGGGAAAGAACCTTGATGTAGGCCTCCTGTCCGGCGGTGAGGGTGATGTCAGCGAACTGATTGAAATAGCCGCTGAGATAACTGTCTACCGTGACCGTGTACTGTCCCGGTGAGACATCGCGATAGAAAGTCCCGTTGGGCTCGGATATCGCGATTATTTGACCGTTCAGTCTGAGATAAGGGCGCTGTTGAGTTTCGCGCGGCCCGCCATCCCGGTAGATCCATAAGCGGGCCTCGCCGGCAGGGATCGGCGGGATCGCCACCGAACTGGTCGACGGCAACGGGGTGCAATTCGCCGTGACGAGCAAGATGGCGGTCGCCGGACCACGCCACCCCGGGACTGCAAGGACGAAGCCCTTGAGCATTCGCTGACCCGAGTAATTATGTGCCGCCGTAAAAGGGCGTGCCGGCGATAGCGGCGCGGGCGGCGTCGGCCGGGAAGAGTTGGGTAAAAAAGAGGGTGCGCAGCCCGGCGCCCTCGCTGCCGCCCACCTTCTCCCGCATCGACAGAACTTTGACAAAGGCCTCCTGCCCGGCGCCGAGGTTGAATTCCGCGAACTGATGGGGATAAGGAGCGCCGTAGCTGTCTACTGCAACCGTGTAATATCCAGGGGCGACATCGCGATAGAAGACCCCGTTCGGCTGGATGATCCCGGCTATTTGGCCGTTCAGCCTCACATAGGGCGTCTCGTCGGCCTCGTATTGGTAATCATTCCGATAGACCCAGACGCGGCCTGCGCCTGCCGGCACCGGCGGGATGACCACCGAGCTCGTCGGCGGCAGCTGGCCGCAGCTTACCAGGACGACGAATAGACCTGCTCGACAGCGATGCAACCAGCGCGGTGGATCACCAGGATCTCTCGACATTGCCCACCTCCTCGCGTGATCCTTATGGGACAGCCGACATCCGCCACCTATTCCCTGGCATCATGAACCACGAAGCACCGAGGCTGAACATCCTTCGGCGTTTGCGCGCTTGGCTCGGCCTGGCGATCGGACTGGCTCTGTCAGCCGTCTCCCCGATGTCCGGCTCGGCGGCAGGGCAGGGCGACGGCGGAGCCGCGAAGCCAAGATCTGACTGCGACAGCGCTCCGACGGCAATCGATCGGCTGATCTGTGCAGAGCCGTCACTCGCCGTCATCGAGGCCGCCCTGGATGCAGCTTTCCGTGATTACCGGGAGCGGGCGGCACGCCCTGCGGAGCGCGACGCAAGACTGGTCGAGCAGCGGCTCTGGCTCGAAGCCCGGGCGCGGGCCTGCCCGGCCGCGACGCCAAACGCATTGCCCGCCGGAGCTCGGCGCGAGAGTGCCGTCGCGTGTCTGTCACGGATCTACCAGCAGCGGGTAGCGGTGCTGCGCTACGAGCGCAATGCGGCGGCCTGGCCGCGCGTTCGGTTCCGCCCGGCGCTCGTCGAAGGCGCCGGCACCAAGCTGTGCGAGGAGCTGCAACGCGACCTCGTGGCGAGCTTTTTCGGGCGCGGATTGTTTGTCAATCCGCTCGGCGAACGCGAGATCGGTTTCACGCCGATGCCCGGTCTCGGCGCCGACCCGATGGTCCTGCGCGCCGATATCGACGCCTACAATCTCGGCAAGCCTTTCCCGATCTTGCAATGGATCGAGGATAATGGCGGTCTGCAGCTGTCCACTGTCGAATATCGCGCCTTTGCCTCACCATTGGAGTTGCTGGGCGCGATCGGTCGCGGCGTTGAGCCGCTGGCAAAAAGCGTGCGCACCGCTGCCTATGCTGTCATCGATGTGGATCGGCTGCCGCGTCCGGATCCGAAGAAGCCAATAACACAGCCTCGTGCAGCGTTCGCGCGCGGCTCGATCCTGACGGTCGACGAGATGCCGCGGTTCTTCCGCCACCAAGACCGCATCTACCTGCTCAGTCCGATGAAACCGGCTTCCGACAAGCCCGGCGATCTGGGAGTCTATCGGCTTTATGGACCGGCACAGCTGCACCGCGCTTGCCTGTTCGACGCCCACATGCCAATCGCTCGTTCATCCGATCGGGCGCTGGCTCTACCGGAAGTCGAGGAATTCGGGCGCGCCGCGGGGCCGCTGCTGCCGACCGGCAGGCTGTGTGCCGGCCTCAGCGACACGGCGCGCACGCTTGCCGAGCACGCGGCATGGCGACCGTGGGTTCTCGACCGCCGCCGCCCGGCACCCGGCGATCTGAGCGGTGAGCAAATCGCCCTTTACATGCGCAATCGCGCGCTGACCGGCCCAGAAAAAGCGCGGCAATACCGCGCGTATGTCTCGGCCCGGGACGCGGCGATCGCGGCGTTGACGCCGTTCTACCGCAACGAGTTCGGTCGCACGGCGGCGGAGGCACAGCGGTTTGCCGCGCTCTATCTCGATCGCAAGATTTCCGACGGCTTCGAAACCGACCCCGACGACCCCTCGACCCTAATGCTTCTCGCGGCCGATTATGCCGGGAAACACGACGTTCAACAGGCGGCGCTGGCGGGCGATACTTTGGCCTTGCGCAACTTGCTCGGCCCCGAGCCGAAAGCAATCGCCAAGGGTGTGACGCGCGAGCTCGACGAGCCGCTGCTCGCCGACGCGATCGAACATCCGGCGACCCTGCGCGCCCTGCTCGAGCTCGGTCTCGATCCGAACGAGATCGGTGCTTCCGGTCGCACGCCGTTGCTGACGGCGGCTCGGCTAGACCTGGTCGAGGCCGCCGCCATCCTGCTGGCGCATGGCGCCGCCCCC
>DATNKF010000026.1:0-2203 GCA_035603555.1 Allostellaceae bacterium | reverse complement strand
CTCCTGCATTTCTTTGATCTCGTCATCGGTGGCGGTGCGCTTCTGGCAGTCGTCGCCCATCACGTAATAGCGGACGGCGGTGTGCCCGATCAGGTTGCCGACATTGACGCCGAGATGATGGTCGAGCTGGTCGAGATATTGTGGGAAGGTCTCCCAGGTGAACTCGAGCGTATTCAGCACCTCCATCGGGATGGCTTCGACGTAGGAGAGGAATTCCGACAGCCGCTCTTCTTTGCCTTTGCGCACCGGCGCCAAAGACAGCGAGCAATTGCCGAAGATCACCGAGGTGGCACCGTGATCGCAGGAGAACGAGCACAGCGGGTCCCAGGTGACCTGGGCGTCGTAGTGGCAGTGGTTGTCGATGAACCCGGGTGCCACAACGCGGCCCTCGGCGTCGATCGTCCGCGTGGCGGGACCGCTCAATTTGCCGATCTCGGCGATCTTGCCGTTCTTGACCCCGACATCGCCGCGGAACGCCGGCATTCCCGAGCCGTCGACGATCCGGCCATTCTTGATCAACAGATCATACGCCATGGCTGTCCCTTTCACTCTCCGGACCACAGTCTCCAGTTGAGTTGCTTACGCTATCGTTGCGCGCCACCGCAAGGGGAGCGACCGCATAACGGACCTGTTCGACGATCATTGCTTGGGCCTATCCTGCTCGTTCGAGAAGGAGACGGGCATGCAGGCGGATTACGTGATCATTGGCGCCGGCTCAGCGGGGTGCGTGCTCGCCAACCGGCTGAGCGAGGACCCCGCGACCCGGGTCATGCTGATCGAGGCCGGCGGGCGCGACTGGAACCCGCTGATCCACATTCCGGCCGGCTATATCAAATTGCTGGATCATCCGAGACTGACCTGGGGGTTCAAGGCCGAGCCCGATCCGGGCGTCAACGGGCGCGCCATCCTTTATCCGCGCGGCCGGGTGCTGGGCGGCTCCAGCTCGATCAACGGGATGATCTATGTCCGCGGCCAGCCCGAGGATTTCGACCATTGGGGCCAGCTCGGCAATCGCGGGTGGTCGTGGGACGACGTGCTGCCGTACTTCAAGAAGGCCGAGGATTGGGAAGGCGGGGCCGACGAATTCCACGGCGAGGGCGGGCCGCTCCTGACCTCGCGGATCGCGGACAAGCCGCCGCTCTGCCAGAAGATAATCGAGGCCGGCACCGAGCTCGGCTTCGAGTATCATGAGGACGTCAACCGCCTGCCGCCGGGCTCCGGCGACAACATCGGCTGGGTCCAGCAGACCCGTCGCGGGCGCCGCCGGCAGAGTGCCGCACGCACCTATCTGCGCCCGGCCAAGAAGCGGCCCAACCTCACGGTCGTGACCGACGCGCTGGTGCACCGCATCCGGCTCGACGGCACCCGCGCGGTCGGCGTCGAATACGCGCGCGGCGGCCGGGTCGAGCGGGTCGATGCGGCGCGTGAGGTGATCATCGCCGCGGGTGCGGTCGGCTCGCCCCACCTGCTGCAGCTTTCGGGTGTGGGCGACCCCGACCATCTCGGCCGTGTTGGTATCCCGGTTCAGCATGCGCTGCCGGGGGTCGGCAAGAATTTGCAGGACCACTACCTCGCGCGCGTCACCTGCGTCGTGAGTGGAGCCAAGACCCTGAACGAGACCTCGCGCGGCCTGCCGTTCGCCGGCGAGGTGCTGCGCTATCTGTTCGCCGGCACCGGCATGCTGACCTATGCCGCTTCGCTCGTCGCGGCCTCGGTCAAAGTGCTGGAAGAGTCGGCAACGCCCGACGTTCAATGCCTGCTGGCCTCGGGCAGCTTTGCGCCCGGTCCGATCCGCCGGCTCGACGACAACCCGGGCATGACCGCCGGCATCTGGCAGATGCGGCCCCTCTCCCGCGGCTATGTCGAGGCGCAGTCGAGCCGTCCGGAGGACCCGCCGGCGATCAACCCCCGTTACCTCTCCGAGGAGACCGACCGCCGCGCTGTGGTCGGCGGCCTCAAGCTGGCGCGACGGATCTTCGGCGCCCCGGCATTGAAGCAATACGTTGTCGGCGAAAACCTCCCCGGCAGCGACGTTCAGAGCGACGACGAGCTCCTGGATTATGCCCGGCAATACGGGTCGACCGTCTTTCACGCGACCTGCACCTGCAAGATGGGCCCCGATGCGATGGCGGTGGTTGACGACCGACTGCGCGTCCACGGCCTCGAAGGACTGCGCGTCATCGACGCCTCGGTGATGCCGACC
>DATNKF010000025.1:0-2674 GCA_035603555.1 Allostellaceae bacterium | reverse complement strand
TATTGGCCATCGAGCCACCGCCTGCCTCGACCTGGGCCTTTACTGCTTGCAGAGCGGCACGCGCCTGGGCCTTGAAATCGCCGGGGTGGGCGATACCGCCGTTGTCGTCATAGGCCACCTGGCCCGCGAGGTAGAGGATCGTCTCGGCGCCGGTCACCCTGACGGCCTGCGAATAGGTCGGCGGGTCCCAAACCTCGCGGGCGGCGTATTGCTCGATTTTCGGCATGGTCGGCCTCCTCTCTAGTGGAGCTGCGGGATCAATTTAGCCCAGCGGTCGAGCACGGGCAGAATTTCGTCGGCCTTCGCCGGCGGCAGGCGAACATTCATCCGCACCACGCCGAGATCGCGGTAGCGCTTCAGACGATCGGGGTCCTCCTGAGCGCCGCCCAGGGTTACCGATAGGGATTTGGGATCGCGGCCGGCCTCTTCCGCCATCTGGCGGAAGCGCGGCAGGAATTCCTCCGCCTCGCCGGAACCGGCGCTGGGGGCTTGCGGAATGATGCCGTCGCCATAGCGGATCGCCCGCCGTGCGGCATAGCGGAAGGCGCCGCCGACAATGATCGGCGGATGCGGCTTCTGCTTCGGCTTGGGCCAAGTCATCATCGGCGAGAACGAGACCAGCTCGCCGTGGTACTCGGGCTTTTCCTTGGTCCAGATCTGCTTCATCGCCTCGATCTGCTCGCGCAATTTCTTGAAGCGCGTCTCGTAGACCGTGCCGTGGTCCTCCATCTCCTCGGCGTTCCAGCCGCCGCCGATCCCGAAGATGAACCGCCCGCCCGAGATCTGGTCGAGCGAGGCGACGAGCTTTGCGGTCTGGATCGTGTCGCGTTGGATGACGAGGCACACGCCGGTCGCAAGCTTGAGGCGCTTGGTCGCGGCGGCCGCCGCACTCAACGTGACGAACGGATCCATCACATCGTAGTACTGCCGTTCGAGCTCGCCGCCGGTCGGCACGTTGAAGCGGCGGGTGACCGGAATGTGCGAGTGCTCGGCCACCCACAGCGACTCGAAACCACGCTCCTCGAGCGCCGCCCCGAGTTCGGTCGGCGAGATCGAGTATTCGGTGAAGAAGATCGAAGCGCCGATGTCCATGGAAATGCCTCCTTAAGTGGTTGTGCCCTCTCGGTCGATTTCGCCGGCGGTAGCGCGAGCTCGGACGGCCGCCCCGCGCGCCATCTCGGCGCAGAGCCCGGTATAGGCGGTCGGATCGAGCAGCTCTTCAATCGCCTTCCGATCGAGATGTGCGGTCACCCGCGGATCCTCGGCCAGCACCGCTCCGAACGGGCGGCCTTCGACAAAGGCCGCCTGCGCGGCATCGTAGACGACGTCATGCGCATGCTGCCGGCCGATGGTCGCGCCAAGATCGAGCATGACCGCTTCAGCCATGATCAGCCCGCCGCCGAGGTCGAGGTTCTGGCGCATCCGCGCCGGATCGAGCCGCAGCCCCTTGAGGACTTCGATCAGGCGGCTGAGCATGTCGCCCGCAGCAATGCAAGCTCGCACCTCGGCAGCTTCCATGATCAGGCTCGTCGTGCGGTCGGCCTCGTGCTCGGTCTGCATTGCCTCCAAGGCCAGCGGCACGGCGGCACGAACCTCGGCCGCAGCGGCGATGATGTCCTGGCAGAGCTTCGGGTTGCGCTTTTGCGGCATCGTCGAGCTGCCGACCGTGCCGGGCGGCACCGGCTCCTCGACCTCGCCGTACTCGGTCTTCATCAAGGTGTAAATCTCGCGCGCGATCTTGCTGCAGGTCGCGGCCAAGAGGCCCAGGAGGCAGATGTTCTCGGCGAGGTGGTCGCCGATCGTCCGCGCCGGCACCGTCATCGGCAGCATTCCGAGCGCTCTGCCGATGCCGGCCTGCACCGCCGGCCCTTGCGCGCCGAGCGAGGCAAAAGTGCCGGCGCCGCCCCCCAGCATCGCGACAAAGAGGCGCGGTGCGAGCTGGCGGAAGCGCTCGACGTGGCGGATCATCTCGTCGATCCACACCGCGGGCTTATAGCCGAAGGTTGCCGGCACGGCGTGCTGGCCATGGGTGCGCCCGGCGATCGGCATCTCGGCCCCCCGCTCGGCCAGATCGGCCATTGCCGCAAGCGCCTGGGCGATCAGGCGAAGGAAGATCCGGTGGGCCCGGCGCAGCACCAGAAGGTCGCCCGTCTGCGTGATGTTCTGCGTCGTCGCGCCCCAATGCACCCACCCGCCATGCGGCTCGCCGACGATCCGGCTGAGTTCCCAAACCAACGGCACGATGGTGTGCCCCGTGCGCGCGAAGCCCTCGTCGATTCGCGCCCGGTCCAAGAGCTCCAGACGAGCCGCGCGCGCGATCGCCTCGGCCGCAGGCCGCGGGATGATCTCGAGCTCGGCCTGGGCGTTGGCCAGCGCCGCCTCGACGTCGAGCCATGCCTGCCAACGGTTTTCGAGCCGGTAGAGCGCGCGAATGCCAGGATCCGACACGCGGGCGGCGGTCGGGAGTTCATCGCTCATGACGCTTTCCTCCGCGAATTCTTGTCGGATCATCGCCAAAGCTCGGCGGGAGGTATACGGCGCTGGGTCGCATGGCAAGTGGTTCGCGAGTAGTGCTGCCGCGCATCCGTCACCCGAACCATCCGCCAGGTGTGCCAATCCGCCTCTTTATGACCTAGATCGGACACTTTTTTGACGGGAGTGTGCATAATTAACC
>DATNKF010000024.1:0-7076 GCA_035603555.1 Allostellaceae bacterium | reverse complement strand
CGAGCAGTTGGCTCCATGGCCTCGCCCGCGCGGTCCCGGCCCTGCTCGAATTCGTCGCTCTGACCCTCCTCTATTGCCTGATACCGAATTGTGCCGTGCGGTGGCGAGACGGCGCATTCGGTGCGATGACCGCAACCGTGGCGATCGAGGTGCTGAAGGTCGGGTTCTCGATCTATATCGGGGCCTCGTCCTTCTACAGCACGGTCTATGGTGCGCTCGCCATCATCCCGATCTTCCTTTTATGGATGTACATCTCGTGGATGGCGGTTCTGCTCGGTGCGGTGGTTGCCGCCGCCTTGCCGAATTGGCGAATCGATCAGCGCATCGGTAATGTTCCGGCGGGTGGGGTGCGGCTCGGTTTGAGCCTTGCTTTGATCGCGGCTTTGGCGCGTGCCCAGAAGCGCGGCGAGGCGAGATCGACGGCGGCGTTGGCCACAGAACTCGGCGTGGCGACGACGGTGATCGACGAGCACCTCAAGCTCCTCGCCGAGGCCGGTTTTGCCGCGCATAGACAGGATGGTCGCTGGGTGCTCGCCTGGAGCCCGGAAACCGCCACCCTGCACGACCTGTACAAAGCCTTGCGCTTCCCTCTGGCGGGACGATGGGATGACCAGGTTTCGGCGCCGTGGCAGCGGCAGGTGGCGCCCGCGATGGATCGGATCGTCCGTTCCGAGGCGGCGGTGATGCAGGTGACCATCGCCGAGCTGCTCGCGGACACTATCGAACCTTCGATGCGCCGGCAGGGCCACTGGCGTGCGGCGCCGACGGTTGCCGAAAGCGTAGCCTCGGAGTAGGTACGGCGCTGTCGCGACGGAATGGCTCAGATAGTATGATCGACGAGATCCTCGAGCTCGAACCTCTTGTACCGTTTCGACGTTGGCTCGACGAAGCGTGGAAGGGCGAGCCAAACGCGCATGCTATGACGCTCGCGACGACGGCTCCCGACGGACGGCCGTCGGCTCGCGCCGTTTTGCTGAAGGGCTTCGATGAGCGCGGGTTCGTCTTCTACACCAATATCGAGAGCCGGAAGTCGACGGAGCTGCTCGCCAACCCCTATGCCGCGCTGTGCTTTTTGTGGAAGTCGCTGAACCGGCAGGTTCGCGTCGAAGGTCATGTCGAGCCGGTCGCGGACGACGAAGCCGACGCCTATTTCGCCAGCCGGCCGCGCGACAGCCAGATCGGTGCCTGGGCCTCGGACCAGTCGCGCCCTCTTGAGAGCCGCGCCGAGCTCGAGCGCCGGGTGGCGGCGTTTTCTCAACGCTACGGGGAGGGTACAGTGCCACGCCCCATATACTGGTCAGGCTTCCGGGTCGTGCCGCAGCGTGTAGAATTCTGGCAGGAGCGGGCGTTCCGGCTGCATGATCGGTTGTTGTTTGTTCGCGAAGGCGAGGAATGGCGACGGGAACGGCTTTTTCCTTGATCCACGGAGCGCCCGCCGACCGGCTGCGGCGGTTGGCGACCTATGCTTCGGTCGCGGTCGCGGCGTTGTTGATCACGGTGAAATTCGCGGCCTGGCTCGAAACCGGGTCGGTCGCGCTGTTGTCGAGCCTCGTCGACTCGCTGCTCGACGCTGTCGCATCGGTCGTCAATCTGGTCGCGATCCGGCATGCGATGAGCCCCGCCGACCGCGAGCACCGCTTCGGCCACGGCAAGGCGGAGCCGCTCGCGGTGCTCGGCCAATCCGCCTTCATCATCGGTAGCGCGATGCTGCTCTTCGCCGAGGCGGTACGGCGGCTGATCTGGCCGGTCCGCGTCGACAACCCCCCGGCCGGGATCGCGGTCATGATCTTCTCGATCGCCGTGACGGTCGGGCTCGTGCTTTACCAGCGGTATGTCGTGCGGCGCACCGGATCGATCGCCGTCACCGCCGACGAGCTGCACTATCGCAGCGATCTCGTCTTGAACATGGGCGTCATTATCGCCCTCCTGCTCGGCAACGCCCTCGACCTGCCGCTTCTCGATCCGGTGTTCGGCGCCGCGATCGGCGTCTGGATCGTCTACAGCGCCGTGCGGCTCGCACGCCTGTCGCTGTTCCAACTGATGGACCACGAGCTGCCCGACGACGAGCGCGAAGAAATTCGAGCGATCGCGCAGTCGCACCCCGAGGTGGCGGCCGCGCATGATCTGCGCACCCGGATCGCCGGACCGACCGCCTTCATTCAGCTCCACATAGAGATGGACGGAGCGATGAGCCTGATCCGCGCCCACGAAATCTCCGACGAGGTCGAAGCCAAGCTGCGCGCTGCCTATCCCAACGCCGAGATCATGATTCATCAGGATCCCGAGGGGGTCGAGGAGCCGCGCGCGAACTTTCCGCGCCGGGTTGCGGCGCGATGAGCGGCGGGCGCAAGGTCCTGCTGCTGACCGGTGCCAGCCGCGGCATCGGTCACGCCACGGTCAAGCGCTTCAGCGACGCCGGCTGGCGGATCATCACCTGCTCGCGGGATGCCGTGCCGCCCGAGTGCAAGCGGGACCCGAATTGGACCCACCACATCACCGCCGACCTCGGCGACCCGGCCGATCTCGACCACTTCATCGCCGAGGCCGGGCAATTTCTCGACGGCTCGCTGCACGCGCTCGTCAACAATGCCGGCGTTTCGCCCAAGGCTCCGACCAAGGAACGGCTCGGCTGCCTCAACGGCGACATCGAAGATTGGCACCGGGTGTTTCAGCTGAACTTTTTCGTGCCGCTGACCTTGGCCCGGGCCTTTGCCCCGGCGCTGGCGCGCGGTAAGGGTGCGATCGTCAACATCACCTCGATCGCCGGCCATCACGTGCACCCCTTCGCCGGCTCGGCATATTCAACCTCGAAAGCGGCATTGTCGGCCTTGACCCGCGAGATGGCCGCCGACTTCGCCCGGATCGGCGTCCGCGTCAACGCGGTTGCCCCGGGCGAGATCGAGACCGCGATGCTGTCGCCCGAGACCGCGGTATTGCTGCCGCGCATCCCGCTCAACCGGCTCGGGATCCCGTCGGACGTCGCCGGCACGATCTTCTTCCTGTGCAGCGAAGACGCCGCCTATGTCACCGGGACCGAGATCTCCGTCAACGGCGGACAGCACATCTATTGAGCGCTTTGACGGCGTCATTGCGAGCGAAGCGAAGCAATCTCGGGCCGACTGGGGCTCGTCCCCCGGAGATTGCCTCGTCGCGCGACGCGCTCCTCGCAATGACATCCGCGCCGACTACCCTTTGATTTCCAAATCCTCGTAGGACGGGAACGGGCTCATCCAAACCTCGGCGATCGTGTGCTTGGTGACGCGCGGGCCCACACCCATCAGCGCGCGGAAATCCAAGACCGGCGCGTACATCGCCCGGTCGATCGAGAGCTGCTGGATCTTGTAAAGAAGCGCCTCGCGTTTGGCGCGGTCGCGCTCGGCCGCCTGCTTCCGAAAGAGGTCGTCGATATCGGGGTAGCCGCCATAGGCGTAGGCGCCCTTGGATTGAATGAAATTTTCCACGCGGCTGGCAGCATTGCCGGAGTTCCCGGCCCCGGTCATGAACACGCCGCGCAATTTCTTCGCCTGCCAGTCGGCGTAGAATGCCGCGCGCTCCATCTGCTTGAGTCTGACCCGGATCCCGGCGGCGTTGAGATAGTTCATCACCGATTGGGCGATCGTCTGGAAGCCGGGGATCGCGGCGAACTCGCCGGCGTCCAACCCGTTCGGATAGCCGGCTTCGGCGACCAGCTGCTTCGCCTTTGCGGGATCGTAGGGCATCGGCTCGACCTGCAATGCGAAATCCATGACCCGCGGAATGATGACGCCCGCCGGCGGGCAGAAGCCGAGACACCCCGCCTCGTTGATGGCCTGGCGGTCGAGCGCGTAATTGACCGCGAGCCGTAGCCGCTGATCGTGCCACGGCGATTTGGGGTCCCACTGCTCGGTGAACTCGATCCATTGGCTCGAGGCGTGCTTGGTTGCGACGATCTGGATGCCGGGGTCGTTCCTGATGCCCTCGGCGTCGACACCGTCGAGCGCATAAGCGATGTCGGCCTCGCCAGTCTTCAGGGTCAGCGCCCGCGTGGTGCCGTCGGGGATGCTCCGCATCACCAACGTCTTGACGTTCGGCACGCGCCGCCAATAGCCGGGATCGGCCTCCAGCACGACCTCGATACCCGGCTTGGTGCTGACGAACTTGTAGGGGCCGGCGCCGACCGGTTGCTTCTTGAAGCCGTCGTCGCCGATCTGCGTCAGGTAGTGCTTGGGCAAGACGATCCCGGCAGCGGTGGCGGTGGTGCCGTAGAATGTCATGAAATCAGGCCACGGCTCTTTCAGGTGGAAACGCACAATCAGCGGATCGACAATCTCGACCTCGCGAACATGATCCTTCAGGGTCTGCGCCCCAGTCCCGGTGTAGCGGTCGAAACTGAACTTCACGTCTTCGGTCGTCACCGGATCGCCGTTGTGAAACTTCAGCCCAGGCCGCAATTTGAACTGGTAGGTCAGGCCGTCCTCGCTCTCCTCCCACGACTGCGCCAGGCTCGGGCCCATCTTCTCCCCGGGGTAGGGCCGGACAAGCGCATCGTGGATCGCATAGAGCATGCCGAACGGCGTGATCTGCGGCGGTGCTGTCGACGGATCGAACCAGCTCGGCGCGATCGTCACATGCCAGGCCATGACCGCCCGCCCCGACGGCGCCGGCTCCGCGCCTTGCGAGGGCACCGCGGCGAATGCAAGGGCCGCAGGCGAGCACCGAACCGATGAGTGCCTGACCCGAGTGCCCGACCCTGAGCAAGTTCATAAAACGCCTCCTCCCCCGGCTAATCACAGGTTGTACGAACGATTTCTGGTCGAAATAAATACTGCGAATCTACAGCAAAATCCCACCCCTGGGTTGAATAGACGCCGCACGGGCCCGCCCGCCAAAGCGATTCTGGCGGCAGCCTATCATAGATCGCCCCTCGATCGGCCTCCGCTATCGACCCGAAGCATGCCACGCGAAGGCGGCGATTTTCGGGATCGTGAACCAAGCCGCTTCCTAAGCCGGCGCTTGTCGCCCCCGTTCCTCCTTTAGACCTTGCGCCGCAGGTATATGGGTACCCATATACCTGGTCCCATAGCGAAGGCCAACATGAAGACGACCGTGGAGATTTCCGATTCGCTGTTACGCGAAGCCCGCGAGGTCGCGGCGCGGGAAGGCGTCACTCTGCGGACATTGGTGGAGCGCGGGCTTCATCGCGTCGTCGCCGATACACAGCGCGGCGCGCCGTTTAAGCTGCGGCGAGCGAGCTTCAAGGGCAAGGGGCTGCAGGAGGAGCTCGGCGAAGCGTCGTGGGAGAGGCTGCGCGATCTAGCTTACAAGGATCGCGGCGCATGATCGCCGTCGATACCAACATTCTCGTCTACGCCCATCGCGAGGATTCGCCTTTTCACGAAGCCGCCTTCGGGTGCCTGGCGGAGCTGGCCGAAGGACCCGCGGTCTGGGCAATTCCTTGGCCGTGCGTCCATGAGTTCCTCGCCATTGTGACGCATCCGCGAATCTACGCGCCGCCTACACCGCTGGCCCAGGCCCTCGATCAGGTGGGCGCCTGGGTCGAGTCGCCGACCTTGGCGCTACTGGTTGAATCGGCGGCACATTGGCCGACGTTGCGCGCGCTGCTCGCCGCCGGCCGCATCGCCGGAGCGCAGGTCCACGACGCGCGGGTCGCGGCCCTATGCCGCCAGCACGGCGTGCGCGAGCTGTGGTCGGCGGACCGAGATTTCAGCCGCTTCGCCGGGCTTCCGGTGGTGAACCCGCTAGTTCATGCCAACTGATCGAGCAGCGCCTTTGCGTCTTTGAGATCGCGGGTGGCGAAGCCTTCGGTGAACCAGCCGTAGACCGGGGCGAGCAGGTCGCGAGCTTCGGTGCGGCGGCCCTGGTCGCGGTGGAGCCGGGCGAGGCTCATGGCGGCCCGCAATCCCCAGAGCTTGGCCTCCTGCTCGCGGGCTACGCCGAGGGCTTTGCGATACAGTTCCTCGGCGGCCTCGGAATCCCCCTGCCGCAGCAGCAGCTGGCCTTTGCGCCGGTTCAGCTCCGCCTCTACCCAGCGGTCCCCCGTCCTCTCCGCGATCTGCAAAGCCTCGTCCAGCAGGGTCACACCCTCCTCAACTTGCCCTGCGATCTCACATGCCTTGGCGAGGAGGGCGATAAAATAGGGCACCCCCGCCTCCGCTCCAATGGCGCGCAAAGCCGCCAAACCGCTACGCAGGAGAGAGATCCCTTCCGTCACATCGCCATTTTTGGCCTTGACCCAGCCACGAAGGATCGTTCCCAGCGCACGCCAGAACGGGAAACCTTGTTCGGTTGTGACCGCAACCAGCTGGTTTACCCGCTCGCCGAGGAGTGAGTTATCTCCGCCGAGCGAGAGCAGCATCGCGCCGAGTACCAAGCTCGAAGCCAAAGACGGCAGATGAGCCAGCCTCCGAGCCTCAGCGATTGCTGCGCTGCTCCGTGCCAGTGCCTGGTCGGGAAAGCCGAGACAAAACAGGACGATCCCCAATTGTGCCTGTGATGCCACCAGGAGGTGGAGGCCGGCCTGATGGACCAGCGAGCGGTGGGAGTTGGGATCATTAAGTGCAAGCGCCGCTTCCAGACGCGACCGGGATAAAGTAAACCTGCCGGCAAACATCAGGGTTCGACCGGATTGGTAGTGACCCAGCACGAGCCCGGCGGAATCGTTGCGCTGGCGGCTCAGACGCAACAAATCCTCGTCCAAGCGCTGCGCCAAATCCAACTCGCCGCGGAACAAGTGATGGGAAGACTGCCCAAAGGGAACCCCAAGGAACTCCGAAGGGGAACCCAGCTGCTCCCACAGCTCTCGTGCGCGGGCATAGACTTGGCCTGTTTCCGGCGCCGCGTAGCCTTTGACGGCGATCATCACCGCGCCCAACGCACTGCAAAATTCGAGCTCCTGTCGCTGTCGTTCGGGGGTATCGGGCAACAGGGCCAGCTGATCCAGCCCCTTGTGAAATTGCGCGGCCGCTTCCGCCATCGCCGAGCGGCCGGCGGACCTCCGACCGGCTTTGCCCCAGCAGGCGACGGATTTTTCAACGAGCCCGGCCTCGGCGTAGTGCTGGGCGAAGAGCTCGGGCTGA
>DATNKF010000023.1:0-11713 GCA_035603555.1 Allostellaceae bacterium | reverse complement strand
AACGAGACGTTGGAAAGCAACGCCGAGACCGACGCGCTTCTCTCCAGGCCGTTGGTGGAAACGTTTCGAGAGTTGTGGATCGGCGGCACAGGTGTGGCCAGGAACGATCCCCGGGTCAATCTGCTCTACGCCGATCTGACCGGCCTTCCGCCGATCATGGTCTACTACGGCGCTTATGAGATGCTGGCCGGCGAAGCCGTCGAGTTCGCGAAGCGAGCGAAAGACGCCCGCGTCGATGTCAGCCTGCGTTGCCTACCTGAAGGACAGCACAACTTCATCTTAGGTGCCGGCCGTGTGCCCGAGGTGGACCAGGCGATCGAGGAGATAGCCGGCTGGCTGCGATCCAAGCTCGGTCTCGTACCGTTGGCGGCGGCCTAGTCCCAGGTCGCGCCCACTCGCAGATGCTGTCGCGGTAGGCGACTGTGGGGATAGCATTCATGAAAGCAATCCAGATCGAGTCATTCGGCAATCCTGCCGAGGTCATCCACGCCGTCGATATCCCAGACGTCGGTGCGCCAGCGGTGGACGAAGTGGTGATCGCGCTCGAGGCTTCGCCGATCAATCAATACGATCTATTGATGATCGCCGGCGGCTATGGCTATCGCCCACAGCTTCCGGCCATTATGGGTACGGAAGGGGTCGGCCGCGTCATCGCGGTGGGGGCTGGCGTCAAACATTTGAAGGAAGGGGATCGTACGCTGGTACCTTTCCTGCACCCTAGCTGGGCCGAACGCATCAAGACAAACGCACCCTGGCTGCGGCCATTGCCGTCCGGCGACATCAACCAGTTCGCGATGATGGGCGTCAATCCGCCGACCGCCTACCTCTTGCTGACCGACATCGTGAAATTGCCGCGCGGATCCTGGGTCATCCAAAACGGCGCCAATTCCGGCGTTGGGCGGGCAACAGTCGCGATCGCGAAATCTCTCGGATTAAGAACAGTCAATATCGTCCGTCGTCACGAGGTTGTGGCGGAAATTAAGGCGCTCGGCGGCGACGTTGTTCTAGTGGACGGAGCCGACCTCGCTAAGCGCGTCGCGGCGGAAACGGGAAACGCGCCGATTGCGCTGGGGCTCGATGGGGTCGGCGACACTTCGGCAATGAATCTGATGAACTGCCTGTCAGAGAACGGGATTCTGGTGTCCTATGGTGGAATGAGCCGCAAGCCAATGGCCGTGCAACCAGGCAGCCTCATATTCAAGAGGCAGACGATACGTGGCTTTTGGCTGCTTTACTGGTATCAGTCAGCCACGCCGGATGAGATCACTGCGACGTTCAATCATCTGGCGCCGCTGGTCGCCGCCGGCGCGATCTCGACCCCGGTCGCCGCCACCTACCGTTTCGACCAAGTGAGCGAAGCAATCACGAAAGCGACACAGAGCGGCGGCAAGGTGCTGTTCACGCCGGAAACGTGACTCGTCTGCACCTTGTAGTGGCGTGATTCACTGATGACGGACGCGCGCCGCCTTCGCGGTGCGCGTCTCTCATCCAACATGGATTCAGACGATGAGAGCATTTCAAGTCGTCGGATTCGGCGCTCCGCTGGCGTTTCGCGCCCTTGCGGTTCCGCTGCCGGAGGCGCGAGAGGTGGTGGTCGACGTCGCGAGCTGTGGCCTTTGCCATTTGGACGCGCACTTCCGACAAGGCCATATCAGCCTGGGCGGCGATCAGAACTTGCCCGTCGCCATGTTGGGCATCCAAACGCCCGTGACCCCGGGCCATGAAAATCTACCGGCACGGCGCCAATGTCGGCTTCACGGTCCTCGATCGCTTTCGCAGCGAGATGCTGCATCACGTGGGACGGTCCGACGTCCTGACCCCCCGGGTTCTCGTCTGACTGTCTCTTGGGGAGGCTACAGGGTGGCGGTGGGGTCGTGCGACAGCAGATCCAGCAATCTCCGGCCGACATCCGCGTTCCGGGGCACGCCGGCCGCTGCCTTCGCTTGTCTGAGGGCGGCGTTGATTTTCTCCGCTGCCGCCAGACCATTGGTTTGCGCGCCGAGCGCCTCGCGCAATGAGATGATCCTTGCCTCGATGGTCAACGCACGGTTCAGTGCTTCGGTGAGCTCGCTGGCGGCGAAAGTGGCCGCCTCGACCGTAACGGCGTGCAATGCCGCATCGCGCTCCGCCGCTGCCAGGCGGACCCGCTCCGCCGCCACTTCCTGTGCAGCTCGGGCGGCCGGCAAGGCCGAGGCGACCGCGCGAACCTCCGACGCCAGCTCCCCGAGGCTCGCATCGGCCGCGACCGTTGTTGCAGATGGTTGAGGCCGGTCGCCGACGCCGCCTCGGGCAATCCATCGCCCGAGCTCGGTCTCGTCTTGACCTCTAGAACTAGCGAGCTCGCGATTGAGCCGCTCCGCCTCGGCGAGAACGGCATCGAGCCGGCGCACAGGCGCAGTGGCGTCTTCCAGATCACGCTGCGCCCCGGCGAGCTCGGCGATTGTCGCGCGCAGCCGGTCCCGGGCGGGCGAATGCGCGACAGGCGCATCCGCATCCGCCGATCGGGCGAGCCACACCGGCTGAACTTCCGCCATCGGAACCTCCTCTTCGCTTATGCTGGAAAACGCAATTAGCACGACAAAATGGCACAGTGATGGCGCCCTCGTCGGACTAAGGCCGACATTTGATGTTGTTCCCGCAACAGAGCGGGCTTTCGCCGTCCGCGCGGATCAGGCGAGCCGGATCGCGCTGGCTTCCGGTCCCTTGCGGCCTTCGATTATGCCAACGGTGACGCGCTGGCCTGGGCTGAGACTCTCGATGCCCGCGCGCTGAAGCACGGAGGCGTGCACGAAGATATCCTTCCCGCCCTCGTCCCGGATGATGAACCCGAAGCGCTTGGCGGCGCTGTACCACTTGACGGTGCCGGTTTCCTGACTGCTCGCCTCCGCAGCCGACGAAACAAAACCGGGCAGCGCTGATTCGAACGAGACCCGAGTGCTGCTGTCCACGCCAAGAACCTCGGTAATCTGAAGTCCGCGCTGCCCTTGGGTTACGCGCAGCTCGAGCGTCTCGCCGGGTTGCACCACCTCGATGCCCAGACGTTCGAGTGCGCTCGCATGGAGGAAGGCGTCCCCGGATCCGTCGGCAAGTTGGACGAACCCATACCTTTTGTCAGGATTGAACCATTTGACCTTGCCTGAAACCGGCGGGTCGGACGGCTCCTCGATCTGTGGTTCCGTTGATGGCGATGGCACCTCGGAATTGTCGAGCGGCTGGATCGAGCCGACATCCTCGACCGCCTGGTGTCGCTCTCGACGCGAGACTCTGCCTCTTTCCAGGAATCTTCTTATTGCCTCTAGCATGTGCGCCTCGCCCGTTATGCCGGACAGCGGACTCTCGCGGCTATGGGCGGGCGCGTCAATCACGCCTCCGATCCGGTGGGCCGGTTCAGCCGCGCGCTGCCCGCAGGCGACCCTCCGTTGCCAATGCCGCAACCTGCGACAACCTCGTGCCATCGATGATCTCGTCGAGATCGAGAGAGAGCCGACGGCGCCAATTGGGATGGCCGTCGGTCGTACCGGGCAGGTTCGCCTGCTCGCTTTCGCCGACAACATCTTCCAGCTGAAACAGCATCAGGCGGGCGCGCGAGCGCGCGAGATAGCTCAGGATCGCGTCACCGAGCTCGCGCGTATAGGTCGGCGTTCCGCTATCGGACAGAAATTCACCAAGCCGGTCGGGCGCAAGCAATCCCTCCGCGACGAGCGCCTGGAGCAGTAGATTGCGGTCATGGCGCCGCTTAGCTGCATCGGCCTCGGCGGCGACGGCATCGGGATAGAGATCGAGGCTGCGCCGCCAATCGATGTCGGTGCCGAGCCAGAAACCCCGGAGAGTGGGCAGGTCATGTGTCGCCGCCGAAGCTGCGGCAAGAGCCGGGTATTGCGCGGGCGGCACAAAGCCGCCGTCCGACCGGCGCTCGAATGTCAAGACGCGGCACGACAGCAGGTTGGCCGATCTCATCCTCTCGCGAAAACCTTCGGGCACCGTGCCGAGGTCCTCGCCGACCACGGCGCATTGCTGGCGGCAGCTCTCCAGGGCGACGATCCGGAGAAGATCGCCGAAAGGATAGGTCACATACGCTCCCTCGGTTGCCTCCATCCCGACCGGAACCCAGTAGAGCCTATCGAGCGACATGACGTGATCTATGCGCAGAATCCCGGCGTGGCGCATATTGGCGCGGATCGCGGCAACGAATGGTGCGAAACACCGGCGCCTCAGCGCTAGAGGATTGACGGGGGCCAAACCCCAATTTTGTCCGGTCTGATTGAATTCGTCAGGGGGCGCGCCGATCGACGCACCGGTGGCCACCAAATCCTGGTCGGCCCAGGCCTCTGCCCCATTTGGATCGGCCCCGACAGCGAGGTCGCGATAGATTCCGATCGCTAATCCACCGTCGCGGCCTGCTGCTGATGCGGCAGCGAGCTGGCGGTCGGCTTCCCACTGCAGGAATTCAAAGAATTCGACCCTGTCGCGATGTGCATCGGCGAAGTCGGCAACCTCGGGCGAGCGCGGATCCTGCATCGTCCTGGGCCATCCGCGCCACCCGGTGGCGCGACTGTCGGCTCGGTAACGCTCATCAAGAGCCTCGAACACTGCAAAATCGGCGAGCGCTTGTCCCCCCCTTCGTTGAAATTCGCGGAATGCCTCGCCGCGGCGACCCCGCGCCGCCCCGTCCGCGCCAAACTCACTGATCCGGAAGCGCCGGAACAGCGCTTCCAATACCGGCCGCTTGCAGGCGGCGACAGCGCCGTAATCGATGACCGCGGAGGAACGCGCAGCGGCCTGGGTCGCCGCGAACCATTCTCCCCCGGTCAGTGCGCGCACGGTTTCGTCATCAGCGAAGCCGGGCACAACCGTCACGTCAATGTACAAATAATTGAGCCAGCTTCGGTGCGAGGGCGAATAGGGACTGATATGCAATGGCTCGGCCGCGAACAGCGCATGCAGCGGGTTGATGCCGAGCGCCGCTGCCGTGCACGAGCCTGCAGCACGAGCTAGCTGGCCGAGGTCACTGAAGTCGCCGATCCCCCAATTAGCACCATTGCACAGACCGTAGAGCTGGCAGCTCAGGCCCCACTTGCGGGCGCCTGGCCCGAGCTCGGCAGGAAGGTGGCAGCGCTCCGGAGCGACGATGAGGCTAAGCCGCGCGGTAAGGCCGCCAGCGTAGAGGTCGAGTAGGTGGTAACCGAGCGGCAGCCCATCCGGCAACTGCATCTGGTATCGCCTGCCCTCTACCTCCGAGACCCGGCCCGAACGCTGCTCCCCGCTCTCGAGGAGGCACGACCACAGGATTTCCCGGCAGCCGACGGGCAGGCGTAGCGCCAGAGCCTGACGAGACGCATCGGCCGGAACGACATGGACAGGGCTCAGCCCCAGCGGTGCCTCCTGCTCTTCCTCTGCCAGCGCACGCTCGGCACGGGCCGGATCGGCCGGAAGACCGGAAGCCTCGATCAATGCGATGAGCGTGTCGTCGGACACCTCCCGGGGTCGACCAAGCCCGTCCCTATGACGCGCCTCGATCCCGACAAGCCGAGCGACGTGCTCGATCGCGGCGCGGTCGGTCATGTCACCGGCGCCGACACGCCAATCCCGTTTAGGTAAGAAACGGCCCCAACGCTCAACGATCTTCTTCCCACAAATCCCCGTGCTCTGGCCGCACGATGCTCGCCGAGAGCAAATTTCTCTCCGGCAATTCCGGTCGTGGCGTACGATCGATAAAGAGCGCAAATGAGCGAGCCTGGAGCCGATAAATCTCTCCGGGCACGTAAAGCCTGCCTTCGGCGACACGTCCTGTCGGTTGTGAGGTATCGACAAGCGGTTCCCAGGACATTGGCGCGGCGAGCGACGGGAAACAAAAGTCGAGATCCTCATGATAAGCGTTCATCATTATAAAGAAGCTCTCGTCGAAGTCGCGCTGTCCCCCCGGCGTGAAGAACTCGCCGGCTGCCCCGCTCAAAACATAGCCCAGTGAAAGTGCGACCGGGTTCTTCCAATCTGCGTCGGTTGCCTCCTTACCGGACGGGGTAACCCAGGTAATGTCTTTGACCCCGGCTTCGGAGAGCACCTCGCCACGCAGAAAGCGTGGGCGCGAGAATACGCGATGCCTACGGCGGAGATGGATCAGATAGCTAACGAAACGGCGAAGCTCCTCGTCTTCTGGTCTCAGATGCTCCCAATCGAACCACGAGATCTCATTGTCCTGGCAATAAGCGTTATTGTTCCCGCGCTGTGTTCTTCCGATCTCGTCGCCAGCGAGCAGCATTGGGACGCCTAACGACAAAAGAAGTGTGGCAAACAAATTACGCTTTTGGCGATCGCGCAAAGCGACTATGGCCGGATCAGAGGTCGGCCCCTCGACCCCGTAATTCCAGCTGAAGTTGGCATCATTTCCGTCGTGGTTGTCCTCGCCGTTGGCCTCATTGCGCTTATCGTTGTAGCTGACCAGATCCTGCAGAGTGAAACCGTCATGAACGGTAATGAAGTTGATGCTTGCCCAGGGACGCCGGCCGCGCCAGCCGAAGATGTCGGACGAGCCGGCGACGCGCGAAGCTAGATCAGCGACGAGACCTTCATCACCCTTCCAGAAACGTCTGACAGTATCGCGGTAGTGCGCATTCCACTCGGCCCAACCGGGCGGAAAGTTGCCGAGCTGGAAGCCATAAGGACCGAGATCCCAAGGCTCGGCAATCAGCTTCAGCCCAGCCATGACCGGGTCCTGACCGATTGCGTCAAAAAACGCACTGCCCTGTCCATAGTCGCCGTTCTCGCGTGCCAGTGCCGTGCAAAGGTCGAAGCGGAAACCGTCGACATGCATCTCCACCGCCCAGTAACGCAGCGATTCCATGACGAGCTGCAGTACCCGCGGCTGATCGAGGTTCAAAGTGTTGCCCGTGCCCGTGACGTCGCGGTAGAAGCGCCGATCGGTATCCAATCGATAATAAGAGGCATTGTCGATGCCGCGGAACGACAGAGTCGGACCGAGGTGATTGCCTTCACCGCTGTGATTGTAGACGACGTCGAGAATGACTTCGATCCCGGCGTCATGTAGCCGCTTGACCATGGTCTTGAAGCCCGCGATCGAATTTGTCGCCAATAGGCGCGGATCGGGGGCAAAATAGGCGATCGAGTTGTAGCCCCAATAATTGGCTAGACCCTGCTCGATCAGATGGCGGTCGTCGACCGAGGCATGGACTGGCAGCAGCTCGACCGTGGTCACGCCGAGTTCCACCAGGTAATCGATCATTGCCGGTGAGGCGAGCCCGGCGAACGTGCCGCGCTGCACAGGATCGATATTGGGGTGCTTGATCGTGATCCCACGTACATGCAGCTCGAGGATAATTGTCTCTTCCCAAGGGGTTTGGGGACGCCGGTCCGTGCCCCAGGTGAAGGCGGGTTCGACGACCCGGCATTTCGGGACCTGGCGCGCATTATCGCGCCGATCGAACGACAGATCGGCGCGCTGACTGCCGACGCGGTAGCCAAACAGGGCATCGCTCCACCGCAGTCTGCCGTGCAGCGACCTCGCGTAGGGATCCATCAGTAATTTGTTGGGATTGAAGCGGTGCCCGTTCGCCGGATCGTACGGCCCATAGACGCGATAGCCGTAAAGCAGATTCGGGCGGGCATCGGGCAAGTAAGCGTGCCATACCTCGTCGGTATATTCAGGGAGCGCGATCCGCGTCATCTCGCGATTGCCCGAGCGGTCGAACAGGCACAGCTCGACTTTTTCGGCATGCGCCGAAAAGAGGGCGAAGTTGACGCCTTCGCCGTCCCACGTCGCCCCAAGCGGATAGGGTCGCCCCGGCCACACTTTGGTCGGTGCCGCCACCGGCCTAATCCGCAGTGAAAATCAGTGCACCGAGCGGCGGGAGCCTCAGACGGAGCGAGTGATGGTGGCCGTGCATCGGAACGGGCTCGGCATGCACTTCCCCGGCATTGCCGACACCGCTGCCGCCATATTCCGTCGCGTCGGTATTGATGCGCTCGCTATAGAGCCCAGGCCGGGGCACCCCAATGCGGTAATTCTCGCGCGGCACCGGTGTGAAGTTGCAGACAACGACGCTAAGCTCGGTCGGATTACGGCCGCGGCGAAGATAGGAGACGATGCTCTCGGCCGCGTTCGCCACGTCGATCCATTGAAAGCCCTCGGGATCGCAGTCTAGCTGGTGCAGCGCCGGCGTATTGCGATAGAGAAAATTAAGGTCGCGCACCAACCGTCTTACCCCCTCGTGAAATGGATCGCCAAGAAGCTGCCAATCGAGGCCGATATCGTGGTTCCACTCGCGCTCCTGCGCGAACTCGCCGCCCATAAACAACAGCTTTTTGCCCGGATGGGTCCACATATAGGCAAAATAGGTGCGCAGATTGGCAAAGCGTTGCCAGCGGTCGCCCGCCATTTTGCCGATCAGCGATCCCTTGCCGTGCACCGTCTCGTCGTGGCTGAGCGGCAGGACAAAATTCTCGTGAAACGCGTACAGCAACCCAAAGGTAAGATCATTGTGATGATACTTGCGATGGATCGGGTCCAGCGACATGTAGTGCAGGGTGTCGTGCATCCAACCCATGTTCCATTTGAAGCCGAAACCGAGTCCGCCGACATAGACGGGACGCGACACCATTGGCCAGGCCGTCGACTCTTCGGCTACGGAAGTCGCCCCGCTCGCTTCCTCGAAGATCAGCTCGTTCATCCGTCGTAAAAATGCGATCGCCTCGAGATTTTCGCGCCCGCCAAAGCGGTTGGCAATCCATTCCCCGGCACGGCGGCTGTAGTCGAGATACAGCATCGAGGCGACGGCATCGACCCGGATGCCGTCGATGTGGAATTCGCGCAGCCAGTAGAGCACGCTCGACAGCAGAAAATTCGCGACCTCCCGGCGGCCATAGTTGTAGATGAACGTGCCCCAGTCGGGGTGAAACCCCTGACGCGGGTCGGCATGTTCGTACAGCGCCGTCCCATCGAACCGTCCCAGTCCGTGCGCGTCGTTCGGGAAATGTCCCGGTACCCAATCGAGCAGCAAGCCGAGCCCTGCATTGTGACAGGCCTCGACAAAAGCGCGAAAATCATCAGGCGCACCGTATCGGCTGGTCGGTGCAAACAAAGAGATCGGCTGATATCCCCAGGAACCGTCGAACGGGTATTCGGAAAGCGGCATGGCCTCGATATGAGTAAAGCCCATGTCGCGCACATAAGGGACAAGCTGGTCGGCGAGCTCGCGATAGGAGAGATACCGACCGTGTTCGGCGAGATTGCGCCGCCACGAGCCGAGATGGACTTCGTAAATCGCGATCGGCGCCTCGCGGTCGTTGCACCGCCAGCGCTCTGCCATCCAAGTGCCGTCATGCCACACATGGCGCGACGGGCCGGCGATAACCGACGCAGTGCCCGGCGGTCTTTCAGTGCGCTCCGCCTGCGGGTCGGCCTTGAGCGGCAGAAGCATGCCGTCGGCTCCAAGGATCTCGTATTTGTAAGGACGACCGGGCCGCAACCCGGGCACGAAGAGTTCCCAGAAGCCGCTCGCCTCTCGGCGTCGCATCGGCATCCGTCGGCCATCCCAGGCGTTGAAGTCGCCGACCACGCTGACCCGATGCGCATTGGGCGCCCACAAGGCGAAGACCACGCCCTCGACCCCCTCGTGGGCGAGCAGATGGGCGCCGAGTTTTTGGTAGCTCGCGAGATGATTGCCTTCGGCGAGGAGATGAATGTCGAGCTCGCCGAGAACCGGCGGGAAGCGGTAGATATCGTCGAATTCGTGCTGGATGCCACCGCTCGATGTGCGCAGCCGATAGCGGAACGGTTCCCGCCGATTGGCAATGGTCGCAACGAAGAAGCCATCCCGATGAACTCGCACGCCCTCGGCGGCAATCTTACCGGTAGCCGACTCGACAACCGCCATCTGCTGCGCCGCGGGCAGCATCGCCCGCACGCAGATCCCGCTATCGATACGGTGCATCCCGAGAACCGCGAACGGATTGTCATGGCGGGCCTCGACGATCGCCTCGACTTGCGGGTCAGGCGGCAGCGGCACGCTCTGCCTTCTCTGTCTTCTCCAGGATCGCGAGGATTCCTTTAAGCGGGATGTCGACCCAGGTGGGGCGGTTCGCCAACTCGTAAGACACCTCGTAGACGGCTTTCTCAAGCTGGAAGAATGCCGTCATATCGCGCGCTTGCTTTTTGCTCGCCGGGTAGGCGGCGCAGCCGCGCATCGTCTTGCGATAGGCGGCGCGAAAGCCATCCACGGCCCGCTGCCGCCAGGCTTCGGCCAGCTCCGCCATTCTGAGCTCTGCCGGCGGCCGTGCTTCGGCAAGCTGTCGGACCGCAGCGACGGCAGCATAGTCGAACGAGCGGATCATCCCGGCGACGTCTCGCAACGGCGAACCCTTGCGCCGCCGCGCGGCGAGCGGCCGTGCCGGTTCGCCCTCGAAATCGATGATGAAGAAATCGTTCTGAACAACAATCACCTGGCCGAGGTGGAAATCCCCGTGATATCGGGTCTTTTGCGCCTCGACGTGATCCGGGATCAGACCGCGGATGTGCTCGAAGAGCCGCTCGCGGAGGGCGAGGATGCGGTCGGCGAGATCCCGGGCCACAGCCGGCAGGCTGGACTGTCCGCGCTCCAATCCGGACAGCATACGGGTCGCGGAATCCGCGAGCTCATCGCGCCACTCGGCGATGTCTTCCGGAGTGACAGGCTCCGGGACGAAGTCGGGGTGGTCGCCGGCGTGTTCGGCCAGCGCTCGGTGCATCTCGGCGGTTCGGATGCCGAGCTGGCGCGCCAGCATCAGGAAGAAGACATCGGGATCGGCCAGGGCGGATGGGTCCTCACCAGGGGAAAGCAGCGCGTCGTCGAGGTAGCGAGTGAGGTAATTGAGCGCCTGCGTCCAGCCGTCTCCCTGGTTGCGAACAAATCCAAACAGCACACCGAGCGCGTGCTCTTCTGCTCCGCTCTCGCCATCGAGCGCGATCTCCAACGTGGCGAGCAGCGGCGGCGTATTGGCAAACCCGGCTCGCTCAACAAGAAACCGCGACATTTCGATCTCGGGGTGCGGACCGGGTTGAAGCCGCCGGTAGAGCTTGAGCATCCCGTATTCTTCGAAGAACACCGAGCTGTTCGACTGCTCCGTGCTAGCGCGTCGAACCACAAAGCGCTCAGGCAGCGCCGACTGATCGAAACTCGGCGTCTTGCGGCAGCGGATTTCGCCGCCGTCGAGCGGCACCGTCGCTTCGCGTTGGATCGCGTCGATGATCGCCAGGGCAAAGCCATCCTGCGAAAGAGCGTCGACGAGCGCACCCTCCTTGCGGGATTGTCGCAATTCGGCCAGCGTGACTGGAATCAGCCCTAGTCGCAGCTCGGTCTCGGCCGGCGACCAAATTGCGGTGAGCGGCAGGAAATAGCGCGGACGAGCGCCAGCGGCGAGTTGGGCCTCGACCACCGCTGCCAAAAACGTTTCCGAGCCCGATCCATCCTCGAATTGGTGGACGATCTCGCCATGCGCCCGCACCGCGGCCCCCTTGATCCGCTGGTCCTTCTCGCCAAACCAGCGCTGCCGCGGCAGAAAGGCTGGGATCGCCTCGTTCTCGAGCTGCGGCTGGGTGTGCTGGCGGAACAGATCCGCCCAATTACGCGGCATCACCAGGGTCAGGAATTCGGGCGGGGCCGCTTGGAGACCGGCGCTTTCCTGCGCGGGGAGCAAGTCGAACCAAAAGAAGCTGTACGGC
>DATNKF010000022.1:0-2026 GCA_035603555.1 Allostellaceae bacterium | reverse complement strand
CCGCACGACGGGCATTTGGAGCCGAGCGATGCGCCGCATTGCCCGCAGAATTTCATTCCGGCCGGGCAATCCGACCCGCACCGGGAGCACCTCATGCCGGTCCCATCCCGAGGCCGGTCATTGCCGGTGGTTTCAGGCGCGACCCCACAGCTCACTCGTCGCGATGCGCGCGCCTTCCGCGAGGGCGGCGAGCTTGGTCCACACGACGCTCGGATGGACCTCGCATGAGGTCGAGAAGCTCGCAAAGCCGCAATCGGCGCCGGCGATCACGTGCTCCCGTCCCACTACGCCGGCGAACCGGCCGATCCGCTGGGCGACAGCCTCGGGATGCTCGACGAGATTGGAGGCGTGGGTGATGACCCCAGGAATCAGCACCTTGCCTTCCGGCAATTTGGCGGCTTCCCAGACCCGCCACTCATGCTCATGGCGCGGATTGCCGGCTTCGAACGAATAGGCGCCGGCGCGCACGCCGAGCATGATGTCGACGATGTGCTTCAATTCCATGTCATGGACGCGCGGGCCCATGTTGATGCTGTAGCAGGTATGGTAGCGGATGCGCTCGGCCGGAATGCCGCGCAGCGCGTGGTTCAAGAGCTCGACGCTGGCGGCCGCCCATTTGCGGCATTGGGCGAGGTCGATCTCCGGGTGCATCGCCCAGTGGCTGGCGAGCTGCGGATCGTCGATCTGCAGGACGAGGCCGGCGTCGACGATCGCCTGGTACTCCTCATGCAGCGCGTCGGCCAGAGCCAGCCGGAACTCCTCGTCGGTCTTGTAGTACTCGTTGGTGTTCCAATTGGCGAGGTTGGTCGGCGAGACCGCCGGCATGAAGGCTTCCTCGCACGCGATCCCGGAAAGTGCGGCCTGCAAATTGTCGATGTCCTGCTGCAGTGCCTGATGCCCGCGATAGGCAATCGGGCCGGTGCACACCCATTGGGTTGGCGGCGCCCGACCGGCTGCACCCGGCATTTGCGCGGCCCATTGGTAATACTCCGGGAAGGCCAAATGCTCGCGCGATCCGCTCCAGCCGCTCCTGCCGCCGGCGCTCTTGCGCGGCTCGATGCCGGCGAGGCGCTCATTGACATACGGAATGAACCCGAAACGGCCCATTTCGCCATCGGCGATGATGTCGATGCCGGCGTCGGCCTGCTGCTTGACGACCTCGGCGACGGCGCCCTTGACCCGGTTGGCATAAAGACCGGCATCGAATGGCTCGCCTTGCTCCTTTGCTTGGATCATCGCCAGCAGATCGCGCGGCCGCGGCAGGCTGCCGACGTGGGTGGTCAATATCCGTTCTGTGCTGCGCTTCATATCGGCCCTCACGCCCAGGATCGTTGCTGCGCAGACTAGCGCCGGTCGAGCGTCAGGTCGATGGCGCGACGATCAGGTCAGCACCGTGCGAAGTGCGGTAATTGACGGCATGAAGAAATATGCCGCCGCCGTCAGCTTTACGAATTGGTCCGGGATCTCGAGGGTGGTCCGCCTGTTCCCGGCCGGGTAGTTCGGAAATGGCTCATCCATCTGGCGCAGACCATTGCCCGCCGCCTGCCCGATGATCGGGTCCGAACCCTGGCATGACCATCCCGCCGCTTGGACGTTGCTTGCCGCTGACAAAGCCGGGGTCGTTTGCGCGGCGCTGGATGTATTCGAACTGCCGCTCGATCGAGGTCTGATAGCAGACGAACATCAAACCGCGGCTGCGCGCGGTGACGGTTTCATCCGGCCCCACGTCAGGACCAAATGGGATACCGGCACGAATAATGCGGTGCCTCTGCGCCTGTGCCTCGCCGCCGGGCGCATCGTCACGCGGGTACACCTTGCGAATATGCGCCGCGTACGGACATTTTTGTTGCGATCCTGGTCACGACTCAGAGCCCGGTCGTCGCGTCGCGGCGCAAGCTCCATTGGAGCGCCGCTCTTCCAGCGGCCGACCATCCGCGCCGCCAGCAGCTCCGGATCCATCCCCAACCTCGCCGCCTGCTCGCGAACGTAGCGGCGGAACTCGGGGACCTTCTGCTCGAGACGCCGG
>DATNKF010000021.1:0-3943 GCA_035603555.1 Allostellaceae bacterium | reverse complement strand
GGTCATCGGCCGCCTGGTCACACCCGAGGCGCTCGCCCGGGTCTACGAAGGCCTCGCCGTCGACGGCGCGCCCGCTCTTTCGCATGAGGAGGCCTGGAGCGCGGTCATCGAGCGCGGCGCGGTGCTCGATCTCGCCGGCGGAATTCAAATCCGGCGCTCCCTGGTGATGGGCATGCATCGCGTCGAGCTCGCCGGCTTCTCCGACGGCGCGGTCGGTCAGTTGAAGGCGCTCGGCCTGACCTCGGAAATCATCGCCTGGCGCCTGCGGCTCTTCGTGCCGGCCGCGGAGGGCCGAGGCCCGCCAATCCTCGCCGCGCTCCTTAAGCGCCATCCGTTGCTGGGCGCCCGCGCCCGCGCCGCCGCCTGACCCGCGAGATGCGCCATGATCAGCCAGGCCGGCGATCTGGCGCGCCGCCTCGCGCGCGACGCCGAAGCGGTGTGCCGCCACTATCTCTCCAACGGCCAGCGCTGCGGCCGCTACTGGGTCGCGGGCGACGTGATGAACACGCCGGGCCGCAGCCTCTATGTCCGGCTCCAGGGCCCCGAATCCGGCCCCGGCGCCGCCGGCAAATGGATCGACGCCGCCACTGGCGAGCACGGCGATCTGCTCGACCTCATCGCCCGCAACCGCGATCTCGACTGCCTTGGCGAGGTCATGGACGAGGCGCGCTCCTTCCTCGCCTTGCCGCGGCCGCCCAAGCCGACCGGGTTTATCGCGCCGAAGCGAAGGGAAGGCGGATCTCCGGAGGCCGCCTGCCGCCTGTTTCGCGCCGGCCGCCCGGTTCCGGGCACTCCCGCCGAGGCCTATCTGCGCGCCCGCGGCATCACCGGCCGGCTCGACTGGCCCGCCTTGCGCTACCACCCGTCCGTCTACCACCGCGCAGCGGAGGATGCTCCGCTCGAAGTCTGGCCGGCCCTGCTCGCCGCAGTGACCGATCTCGACGGCGATATCACCGGCATCCTGCGCACCTGGCTCGATCCGCTGCGTCCTGCGAAAGCGCCGCTCGCCGATCCGCGCCGGGCGCTTGGGGCTCTGCTCGGCAGTGGCGTGCGCTTCGGCAAAGCCACTGACACCCTCGCCGCCGGCGAAGGCGTTGAAACCATGCTCGCGCTCAAAGCCGCCCTCCCCCTGCTGCCGATGGTCGCCGGGCTCTCGGCCAACCATCTCGCCGCCCTCAAGCTGCCTCCGGCGCTGCGCCGTCTCTATGTCGCCCACGACAACGACGCGGCCGGGCTCAAAGCTGCGAACCGGCTGCACGAACGGGGCACGAGAGCCGGCATCGACGTCCGCGACCTGGTCCCCGTCCACGCCGACTTCAACCTCGACCTCTGCCGCCTGGGCCCTGCCGCCATGGTCGCGCATCTTGCCGCCCAGCTCGCCCCCTTCGACCTGGAGCGGTTCCTGCCTTGCGCTCTCGGCCAGCGAGCCTGAGGCCCGCATTTCGCCCGGTGTCACGCCGGAATGAGGAGCGGGCTGTCGTTCGCGGCGGCGGGCTGCCCTGGCCGGGAAAGGAGCCGCGCAAGCGGCCTTCCCGAGCGGCGATCTGCCGGAGGCGCCGGGCGGCAAACCGCCCTGAGCCGGGTTGCAATGGCGCGTTCCAACTATTTTCCGCCGCCGCCCGAAGGGGCGGCTTTGCATCGCCAGGCAAAATAGTTGGCCCGCGCCATCCTCCGCTGCGCTTCGGCCCCGTGGGTGCAATCCCGCTCCGCCTCCGGCCAAGCGATCGCCGTGAAGGCCGCGATAGGCGCGTCTTAAAACCCCGCAGAAAGGCACCCGCCATGACACACGACGACAGCACATTCCTCTTCCCCGACACCGACACGGAAGCCGAAGCGCACACGGCTTCGCCGACGGCGCATCTCCTCGACGAACTCGCGCTTTACGGCCACCGTCCCGGCGAGGGCGAGCCCGATCCGCGGCCGATGCCCGAGGCCGACGCCGTCCAGGCGCAACTCGACGCCATCGTCGAGGCCTTCAGCGCCATGCTGTCGGGCACCCGCCTCGAGGACGACCTCTCCGACCTCCTGTGGTCGTTCGTCAACCTGTTCCACCGCAAGACCGACCGCATCGAGCGCGAGCTCGATACCAACGAGCAGGCGCAGCGCCGCGCTCAAACCGAACAGGACGGCTCCGAGGTCAAGTCGGTCGAGCTCGAGCGCCTCATCGACCAGGGCCTCAGCCTCATCGAGCGCCGCAACGCCTTCGAGTTCGCCCGCGACCATGCCGCCCTGCTGTTCGAGGCCGAGACCGGCTCCGTCTGGCGTCCGCGCGCCGGCTCAATGGTCAACCACCGCGCCCTCACCGCCGCGATGATCGACAGCCGCGAGTTCCTCGCCGCCCGCCGCCGCGCCGACACCGAGCTCCTCGCCCCGGCCGGCGCGCGCATCGCCTTCACCGGCGGGACCGATTGCAACGATGTCGAGCGCATCTGGCAGGTGCTCGACAAGATCCGCGCCAAGCACCCCGATATGGTGCTGCTGCACGGCGGCAGCCCGCGCGGCGCCGAGCGCATCGCTGCCTGCTGGGCCGACAATCGCAAAATTCCACAGGTCGTCTTCAAGCCCGACTGGACGAGGCACCGCAACGCCGCGCCCTTCAAGCGCAACGACCAGATGCTGGAGGCCCTGCCGATCGGCGTCGTCGTCTTCCCCGGCTCCGGCATCTCCGCCAACCTCGCCGACAAGGCCCGCAAGATGGGCATCCCGGTGTGGCGTTTTGTTGAGGAGGGCGCCGCCTAAGGCGCCGTTCCGGGACATCCGTTTATCGCCAGGCAATTCACATGCAGGCAGGACCATTTTGTCGTTTTGTTCGCATAGAATTGAGGACCTTGCCCACCCACCTGACCCAACGAGGAGGAACGGAATGGCCCGCCGCAGTCCGCCCCGCAAAGTCACGTATTTCGAACCGGTCCCGCCGCGCCTGGCGCGCAACACCATCATCGAGTCGACGTTCGAGGTCGGCCGCCGTTTCAGCTGCACGATGCGCGTCGATTGCGGCCAGCTCGACCCCGGCGCGGTGATCCGGCCGGTCCCCGGCGAATGGCGCCCGCGTATGCCCGAACGCCTCGACGAAGAGGAGCTTGCGGACTGGCGCGCTGGCCGCAATGCAGTCTATCAGCTCGCCGCACTGACGATCGGCGCGCGCCTCGCGGTCGCCGACGCATAAGCCGAGCCAAAGGCGCGGGCCTCGATCTGTACCAGCACGCTGTCACACTCCGATCCCGCACGCCTGTCACCGTCATTCTCCGCATCGTCTCCCCTGCCCCGCCGCGTCACCCCGCGCTAGAGCTTTCGCGATACCCTGCCCTGCTCCCGTCAATCGACGGGTTCTCCGCCGCCGCCCGCGTCTCGGGCGTTCCCAACAGCCCCGTTCGGTCCGCATTGCGCCTGCGATGAGCCCTGGCAGGCCTCGCCCGCTCCAGTGACGACCGACCGGACCGCGCTCGCAGCACCGCCGGTCAGCATCAAGGGATCCGGCGTTGTCGGCTCGGGTCGTAGCGAGATAGCTCGCCACCTCGCCGCGTGAGGATTGAAGCGGCCGTTCCGGCGCTTGTTCGAGGCCGGGTGCAGGTGCTCCGGGTGAATAGCCGCGTCCCCGTCTCTATTGGGGTGTTTCTGCAAGCCCGTTCCTGCATGTCTCTGTAGGGCTAGATACCGCAGGCCCCGCTTCCAACCTGTCCGGCGAAAGAATTTCCCCGGCCGGGCAAGCCGGCCTCCTCGCGGACGCTGCGCTCCAAATTTTTCCGCCTTCCAGGCCCTCCGCTTTGCTCCGGCCGCAAGCGGTGATAGCGGCGCCTTTCGCGGTCTCTTACGCGCGAGACATCGCAGGAACGGTTCCTGCGAATCAACCAAAAGGAGACCACGTTATGGCTATCACACTCGGAACCTTCACCAAGCTCGACAACGGCGCCTATGCCGGCACCCTCAAGACCCTCAACGTCAC
>DATNKF010000020.1:0-2254 GCA_035603555.1 Allostellaceae bacterium | reverse complement strand
AACCCGCTGATAGAGAACAGAGCGGTTATCGCGGCAGGCCTTGTGACCCAGGGCACAAGCAAGCCAAGATTTGCCCACGCCGGTCGGCCCGCACAGGATCAGATTGTCGTGCGCGTCGATCCACTCGCCATTGGTGAGCTTGTGGAAGAGAGCGCGGTCGAGCCCGCGTGGGGCCCGGTAATCGACGTCCTCGACGCTGGCCTGCTGGCGCAGTCTGGCATAGCGCAGCCGGGCGGCCAGCCGCTTGTCGCGGCGATGGGTGAGCTCGCGATCGACCAGCAGCCCGAGCCAGTCGGCGTGATTGAGCGTGGTGGTTTCGTCGGAGGCCTCGATCTCGGCAAAGGCCTGGGCCATGCCGGAGAGGCCAAGCTGGCTTAACTGGTCGAGCATTGGATGGATAAGCACTGCATTCTCCTCAGTGGTAGTAGCGCGGTCCGCGGATATTGGGGTGGAGGATCGTCACGCCATTGGTGGGCGGCCGCTGTGCGGCCTGGCGATCGAGCTTGTTGTCGAGAATGGAGCGCACCGAGCCGTAGGTCAGGGTGCCGATCTCGATTGCCCGCGTGGCGGCGGCTTCGAGGCGATCGGCGCCGAATGGCCGTACCAACCGGACGATGCCGAGGCAGGCCCGGAAGCCCTGCTCAGGGTGGGGCCGGCGCTCCAGGATCAGCTCGCAGAGTGCGGCGGTAGCTGGGCCGATCGAAGCGGCCTCGCGGCGAATGCGCTCGACCGTCCAGTCGGCATAGCGCCGATGGCTCGACGGCATGTGCTCGGAGACCGTGGTGTGCCGGTGGTTGCCGCTGGCGCGCAGATGAGCGGCAATCCGCTCGCCCTTCACAAAGATCTCGACGGCTCGCGGCGTCAGCCGCACCTCCACCTCGCTGCGGGCAAAGCGGTGGGGCACGCTGTAGAAATGACCTTCGAGCTCGACGTGGTAATCGACACCGACCCGGCGAACGCGCCACTCGGCAAAGCAATAGGGCTGCCCCGGCAACGAGTTGAGGTTGGGCCGGTCGAGCTCTTCGAACAGCGCCCGGCGGGTGACGCCGAGACGCCGGATCGGGCGTTCGTCGTTGAGCTGCCGCAACAACTCGCCGATCGCCGTGTTGAGTTCGGCCAGACTGTAGAAGCGGCGGTGGCGCAGGCGGCCGAGCAACCATCGCTCGATGATCAGCACTGCGACTTCGACTTTCGCCTTGTCGCGCGGCCGGCGCGGCCGTGCTGGCAAGATCGCAGTATCGTAATGGGTCGCCATCTCGGCATAGGTTCGATTGACCTGCGGCTCGTAGAGGCAGGCTTTGATGACAGCGACCTTGGTGTTGTCCGGCACGAGCAGCTTGGGCACGCCGCCGAGCGCTGCGAAGGCTCGGGTATGCGCGCCGATCCAGTCGGCCAGCGCCTGGGTCCAGCTCGCCTCGGCATAGGTGAAATTCGAGGCGCCCATGACGGCGACAAAAATCTGCGCCGCTCGGACCTGGCCGGTAAGCCGGTCAACGATCACCGGCACCGTGTCGCCGGCGTAATCGACAAACAACTTGTCGCCGCCGATGTGAGCTTGCCGCATCGTGACCGACAGCCGCGATGCCCAGCTGCGGTACAGCTCGCAGAAGCGCGAATAGCGATACCCTTCGGGGCAGCGTTCGATGTACTCGTCCCACAGGATCGTCAGGGTGACGTGCTTGCGCTTGAGCTCGCGGTGAATCTCAGCCCAATCGGGCTCGACGTGACGCCGATGGCCTTGCTTCGTGCCGGCGGCAGCAAACAGCGCCGTCTCCAGCGCGCTGTCGGTCATCTCAGCCGGCAAGGGCCACGTCAACCCGGCAGTCGCCAGTCGCTTCAACGTCAACCGGACAGTCGACGGCGCAACTCCTACGCGGCGGGCAATCTCGTTGCGCCCGACCCCGGCGGTTCTCAAACGAAGCACTTCGCGCACCTGGCGCATCGTTGTCCTCTCTGCTGGCATCCGCTCCCCCATGCAAAAAGCCAAAGGAGCGGACCCTAATCGGGCCAGCAGAGGCGCCGCTTAACCGAGCGACATCATCCCGGAATGCCGGGCGAAATCATCTCGGAACGCCGGGCGAGATCAAATCGGAATGGTGGGCGACATCATCGCGGATTCGCGGGCGACTTCCCCCGGAATCCGCACAGAATGAAACCGTGATCGGCGGGCGTCAGGATGCTCGGAGTCAACATCCTCTTTGGATGAGCTGCATCGGTCGTAGAAGCCGCGGGCTGGACGGTGGTGGCGCTCTCA
>DATNKF010000019.1:0-6496 GCA_035603555.1 Allostellaceae bacterium | reverse complement strand
TCGAGCGCGACGTCCCCGGGCTGATGAGCCGCCTGCCGCACTCGTGCCCCTACACCCTCGAACAAATCGTCGGCGCTGGTGAGGAGGACTGGTTTCCTCAGGCTCGCGCTCCCTACGCCTGAGCAGAAGTCCTTCTGCGAGCCCGCGAGCTGATCTCAGACAAAGAATTTGTCGCGTTCGGCGCTTCCGCCTCGCGCAGTAGGCCTGCGGTGGCGGCCTCCACCCGCCTTTCGAGCTCGGCCATTACCCGGCGGCGGGTCCGGCCGGGCGGTATCGGTTCGAGGAATTCCAGGGTGATCCGACCCGGGCGCTTGACGAAGCTGCGCCGGCCCCAGAAGAGCCCTGAATTGACCGCGGCCGGAACGAGCGGCAGACCCAGCGCCTGGTACAGGGCGGCGACACCGGGCTGATAGGGAAGATGAGCGCCTGGGGAGACCCGTGTCCCCTCCGGGAAAATGACGATCGGCCGACCCTGGGCGGCGATCGGTCGGGCTGCCGCTACCATGTGGCGCAAGGCGCCGGCGCCGGCCTTGCGGTCGATCGCAATCGAGCCGGCGCGCGCCGCGTACCAGCCATAAAGTGGAACGAGCAGCAGCTCGCGCTTCAAAACGCAGGCAGGGTCTCCGAGGACGACGGGGAGAATGAGGGTGTCCCATGCGGATTGATGCTTCATCGCGATGATGCAGCCATCGCGCGGAATGCGATCGAGCCCACGGATCTGGTAATCGAGGCCGACGATGATGCGGAGCAGGACGAGGACGCCGCCCGCCCAAAACCGGCCGAATTTCATCGTCGCCGTCCGCGGGGCGAATAGAAACGGCAGACCGACGGTTCCCACGATCGCAGTCCAGGCGAAGAAGGCGAAATTGAACGCGAGGGCCCGTGCCCACCTCATTTCCGGATCTCGGCTTGGCCAGCGGGTACCAGCCCCTCGATAAGGGGACGAGCAAGGGATGCCAGATATTTTCCATATTCGGTCACCAGCAGCGCCGCGGTCTCTCGCCGCGCCCACCAATGTTCGTGCGCGACCTGGTCGGGGAAGACCGGATGCGGAACGATTTCGATCTCGGGCATCGCTCGCTCGAATTCGAGGAGACTGCGCCGCATGTGATACCACGCGGTGACGAGCCGCAAGCTGTGAAAGCCTTGTTGGCGCATCCACTGAGCCGTCTCGGCGGCATTACCGAGGGTGTCGACTGCCCGGTGGCCGAGCACGACGCAGCAGGAGGCCCAGTCGCGCGCCCCGTCCGAGCCATCGCGCGAGCTGCGCAGAAGGTCCTCCAGATCGACCTGGTGATTGACGCCCGAGACGAAGAGCTTGCGCCCTTTTCCTTCGCGCAACAGCGCGATGCCACTATTCACGCGCTGGCTGCCGCCCGTCAACACGACGATGGCGTCGGTGGGCCCGGCGCGGTCCTCGATTGAGGGCTCGGTCGCGAACCAAATGAGACCGGCGATACACAAGATGAAGAGCCCAGCACCGGCGATTGCTATTCGGTGCACCGCGCCCCATAACGCCCGGGTCACCATGTCCGAGAGCTTGGGCGTGGGCGGTAGCTCACTACGGCATCAGCCGCTGACCGCGCCGGTGATCAGCGGACCGAAGAGCCGCCAGCGCTCGCCGTCGAAGCGGGCCATCTGTATCTGTTTTACCGGCGCGAAGTCGGTGGGGCTGGTGTTGATCTTGATCCCAGGCAGCAGCATCGGCACCGTGAAGTCGTGGAGATTGGCGGCCTGACTCATGACGTTATCGCGCGTCAGCTCGTCGCCGCACTGCTTGAGAACTTGCACCACGGTCTGGGAAACCGAGGGGCCATAGACATTCCCGGCATCGGTCTTGTCACCTTCAGGATAGTATTTGTCCATGAAGGCGAGCCAGTCCTTGTAGCCCTGATCGTCTTGCCATTGCGGGTCGGTCGGGTCCTTTATATAAAAATCTGTCACGAGATCCTTCGCATTCTCCAAACCGGCGGGCCTCAAGGTGGCGGCGACGGAGGTGCCGACGCTGCTGAGAATGTGGAGGGGCTTCCACTCGATCTCGGCGGCCTTGCGGATCGCCTGGGCGGCGAATTTTGGGATGCCGGTGTTCACGAACACGTCGCAGCCGGCGGCCTTCATGCCGATGATCTGGGAGTCGATCGTGGGGTCGGTCGTCTCATAGGCCGCCTCGATGACGACCATCGATTTTGCCTTATCGCCCAAGCCGTCTTTAAGGCCCTTCAAATAGTCCTTGCCGAAATCGTCGTTCTGATAGAGCACCCCGATTTTGCCGTCAGGCTTGTGTTCCACAATGTAGGCTGCGTAGACGCGGCCTTCGCTTTGGTAATTGGGCTGCCAACCCATCGTCCAGGGATGGTGTTTGGGGTCATCCCATTTGGTGGCACCGGTGGAGACGAAGAGCTGCGGCACCTTCTTTTGGTTCATGTAATTCCAGATGGCCGAATTAGTCGGCGTCCCGAGCGAAGCGGCGACGAGCAGCACGCCGTCTTGCTCGACCAGCCTGCGCACCTGCTCGACGGTCTTGGGTGGACTGTAGGCGTCATCGTAGGAGATGAAGTTGATCTTGCGCCCGTTCACCCCACCCTGGTCGTTAACCATCTTGTAGTAGGCGGCCATTGACTTGGGAATGGTCCCATATGACGAAGCCGGGCCGCTATAGGGGCCGGTATTGCCGATCTTGATCTCGGTGTCGCTGACCCCGGGGCCGTATTGCTTCTCGGCGCGCGCCGGCAGCGCCGCGAATGCCAGAACGCTCGGCGCGGCGGCCAGAATCGAACGGCGAGTGATGCGCTTCATGTCGACCTCCCTTCGCTGCGTATGCTTCGGATGGATGCCAGCCTGGCGGTGATGAGACGGGCGAGCCCCGCGGCACCTGCCGGCATAACGTAGATCACCAGCAGCAGGATGACGCCGTAGACGGCACCGGCGAGCCCCCTCGATATGCTCTCGGCGATGTTCGGCACGAACAGCACGAACAACCCACCGACCAGAGATCCCGGGATCGAGGCTACACCGCCGATGACGAGCCCAACCAGCAGCGAGACCGACAACAAGAATGTGAAGCTGTCGGGTGCCACAAATTGGACCGCAATCGCGCCGAGCGCCCCCGCTACGCCAGTGTAGAGGGCGCTGACGCCAAACGTCAGCGTCTTGTAGAGCGCTGTATTGATTCCCATCGCCGCCGCCGCGAGCGGGTGGTCGCGGATCGCCATGATCGCCCGCCCGGTGCGGCTCTTGACCAGGTTCGCGGCACCGGCGAGCATCACCAGCAGCACCGCCAGCGTAAAGTAATACAGCCACTGGTCGGCGCTCAGCGGCACGCCGGGGGGCGGATCGGGCTTCAGGATGGCAATCCCTTGGACACCCCCGGTCAGCGGCTCGAGCGGGTGAAATTTCAGGATCTGCGGCATCGCGGTCGCCAGTGCGAACGTGGCGAGCGCCAAATACAGGCCCTGCAGCCGCAATGCCGGCAGCCCGAAGAGGAACCCGACAACGAAGCACAGCACCCCCGCACAAGGCAGGGTCCAGTAATAGGCAAGGTCGGCCTGGTCCATCAGGATCGCCGCGGTGTAGGCGCCGATCCCGTAAAACGCGCTGTGCCCGAGCGAAAACTGGCCATTGAAGCCGGTCAGCAGGTTGAGGCCGAGGATAGCGAGGCCATAGATCATCACCAAGGTCAGCTGAAAGGTGACAAAGCTCGTCGTCAGAAGAGGAAGCAGCAGAGCGGCGACGATCGCAGCGCCGATCGTGAAATGCCGGGGACTGGGACGGGCGATCGGCGGTGCCCGCGGCGGCTCTCGGGTCAAAACGGCACTCTCGTGCGGCGGCATCGTCATACCCGGCTCACCACCGCTCGCCCGAAGACACCGCTCGGTCTGACCATCAGCACCGCAACGATCAAGACGAGCGCGATCGTCAGCTTCAACTCGCGGCCAACATAAGGAATGAAGGTGCCGGCAAGGTTCTCGATCACTCCGACAGCGAAGCCGCCGGCGACCGCACCACCGGGGCTCGAGAGCCCGCCGAGGACGGCGCCCGCGAAACCGTAGAGCAGAACGCCCAGCATCATGTTGGGTTCAAGGAACACCACCGGCGCGATCAGCATACCGGCGACCGCGCCGACCGCCGCCGACATGCCCCAGCCGAGCGCCAGCATCCAGCCGACCCGGATGCCGACGAGGCGCGCCGAATCCGGGTTTGCCGCGGCGGCGCGCATAGCAAGACCGAGGCGCGAGCCACGGAAAAAGAAATAGAGCAGGACCAACATCGCCAAGGTGACCCCGATCATGCCAGCCTGGTGGGTGCTGATCAGGTTTTGGCCGAAGAGCGGAGCCGAGCCGAACGGGGTCGGGAACGTCTTGATCGTGAAATCCCAAATCTCGCCGGCGGAACTGTTGAGGATACCGTAAAGCGCGATAAAGGCGACGAGCTGGCTCAGGATCGGTGCGTTGCGGATCGGCTTGAACAGAACCCGCTCGATGGCGATGCCGCCGAGGAAAGACAGCACGACCGCGCCGATGAAGGCGACCCAGTACGGCTGGCCCCACTGGATCATCTGCCATGCGAGAAAGGTCGAGAACATCGCCATCTCGCCTTGCGCGAAATTGAGATGGTCTATCGCTTGATAGATCATCACCACGGCGAGCGCCATCGCTGCGTAAATCGCCCCCGTAGCGAGCCCCGCCATCAGCTGTTGCAGCAGCAATTCCATCGCGGCGGCTAATATCCCAGATAGGAGCGACGCACCCCTTCGTCCTTGCCGATCTCTTGCGCCGGGCCGGCCATGACGATATGCCCGGTCTCGAGCAGATAGGCGTGCTCGGCGAGGTCGAGCGCCAATGCCGCGTTCTGCTCGACGATCAGCATGCCGACATGGCGCTCGCGATTGAGCCGGCGAAGGTTTTCGAACAACTCCTCGACCACGAGGGGCGCCAGGCCGAAGGACGGCTCGTCGAGCAGCATCAGGCGCGGCCGCAGCATCAGCGCTCGGCCCACCGCCAGCATTTGTTGCTCACCGCCGCTCAAAGTCCCGGCCTGCTGCTGGCGCCGCTCCCGGAGCCGCGGAAATTCGGCATAGACCTGATCGAGATCGGCGGCGATCGCGCCTCGGTCGCGGCGCGTCATCGCGCCGAGCCGCAAATTCTCCTCGACCGTCATGCGGACAAAGGTGCCGCGCGCCTCCGGCACATGGGCGATCCCAAGCCGGACGATATCTTCGGTCGCTCGGCCGGCGATCGGCTTGCCGTCAAAGCGGATTTCGCCGCTCATCCGCACCATCCCGCACAATGCCCGCAAGGTCGTCGTCTTGCCGGCGCCGTTGGCGCCGAGCAGGGTGACGATGCTGCCCTCGGCGAGCGCGAAGTCGAGCCCGTGCAGGGCTTGGTTCTGGCCATAAAAGGCGCGCAACCCACTGACCTCGAGCATCATCGGGAGAGTCTCTCGGGTTCGCGACCCTTGGGCCTGCCGAGATAGGCGCGGATCACCTCTTCGTCCCGCTGTACCGAGGCTGGTGGCCCCTCGGCGATCTTCCGCCCGAAATCGAGTGCGACGACCTTGTCGGAAACCGACATGACCAGGTTCATGTGATGCTCGACGAGAAGGACCGTGATCCGCTGGTCGTCGCGAATGCGCCGGATCAGCGAGCCGAGCTCGGCGACTTCGTCGTGGTTGAGGCCACCCGCCGGCTCGTCGAGAAGCAGCAATTTCGGGCGAGCTGCGAGGGCTCGCGCCAATTCCACGCGCTTGCGGGTGCCGAGCGGCAGCCCATCCGGCGGATGGTGGGCCACTTCGCGCAGCTCGAGCATGTCGAGAAAGCCCCAGACCGTCGCTTCGAGCGCCTTTTCCTGCCGTTGCACCCACGGCAGATGCAAGGTGTCGCTGAGGAAGTCGCTGCGGCAACGGGAATGGCCGCCGATCCGGACATTATCAAAAACCGACTGGTGCGGGAAAAGCGCGAGGTTCTGAAAGGTGCGGGCAATACCGATCTCGGCGATGCGGTGCGGCGGGCGGTCCAGCAGCGAACGGCCTTCGAACAGGATATCGCCGCGATCGGGGGTGTAGAGGCGGCTCAAGCAGTTGAACAAGGTCGTCTTGCCCGCGCCGTTCGGGCCGATCAGGCCGAGGATTTGGCCCGCCTCTAGGTCGAAGGACACACCGTCGAGCGCGATGATGCCGCCAAAGCGCAAGGCGACGTCTCGGACCTCGAGCAGCTCGGGCCCACCCGTTCGACGCGCTTCGGCCATTATTTGCTTCTCGGCATCTGCTGGTTGCGAGCCTGCCGACCCCCACTTTTCGAGTCAAGTCGCAGACCGGGCCGGACGCGCCTGATTCAAGCCCTTCATCGACCAGGCGGATGGGTCTACTCTCGAATTTTCGGCAAGGCAGGAGGTGGAGATGGGCAATATCAACGCCAGCGTCGATCTCCGCCGGGATGGCGAGATCGCGATCGTCACCGTCGACAACCCGCCGGTCAACGCGCTCAAGCATGAGGTCCGCG
>DATNKF010000018.1:0-13375 GCA_035603555.1 Allostellaceae bacterium | reverse complement strand
CGGCTCGATGAATGTCCGGCCGACATAGTGATTGCGGATGATGCCAAACTCGAAAGGCAGCCGCGATTCCTGGGCATAGCCGATCGCGGCGGGGACACCCGAATCAGGGACCGGAACGACGATGTCCGCATCGACAGGGCTTTCGCGAGCGAGTTCCTGTCCGATGCGCTTGCGCGCTTCGTAAACACTCCTGCCCTCGACGACACTGTCGGGGCGCGCGAAGTAGATGTGCTCGAATACGCAGAACCGGCTGTCGCGCGGGCCGAAGGGCAGCAGGCTCTTGAGCCCGCGGGCGCCGATGATCACGATTTCGCCCGCTGCGACATCGCGAACGAACTCGGCGCCGATGATGTCGAGAGCGCAGGTCTCCGAGGAGAGGATCCAGGCGTCGCCGAGCCGGCCCAGAACCAGCGGCCGCACGCCGAGCGGATCGCGCACTCCGATAATTTCGTCCTGCGACAGCGCCGCCAGGGAAAAGGCTCCCTGAACCTGCCGCAGTGCATCGATCAGACGATCGACGACGGTCTCCTTGAGGCTCGTCGCGATCAGGTGAACGATGACCTCGGTGTCGCTCGTCGATTGAAACAGGCTGCCGCGACGCACCAGCTGACGGCGCACCTGGTAGGAGTTCGTCAGATTGCCGTTGTGGCAGATGGCGAGCCCGCCGAACTCGAAATCGGCAAATAGCGGCTGCACGTTGCGCATCGCAACCTCGCCGGTCGTCGCGTAGCGGACATGGCCGATGGCGGCACTGCCGCGCAGCCGTCCGATCACCTCCTTGGAGCTGAAATTGTCGCTGACTTGGCCGAGACCGCGGTGGGCGTTGAACTGTTCCCCGTCATAGGCAACGATCCCCGACGCCTCTTGTCCGCGGTGTTGCAGCGCGTGCAGACCGAGGGCAGTCAGCGCCGCCGCGTCGGGGTGGCCGTAGACCCCGAAGACGCCGCATTCCTCGTGAAAGTGGTCCGTATCAAAGGGATCGGTCGTCGCCATCCTCGATCCTCGTTTCGGCACCGGAGACATGGTAACTCCGCATTTCCGATGCGAGTGGCGGAGAATCCGCACCCACACTATCGCGCGTTTTCGATCAACCGGTCCAGGTCGCGCCGGTCGCCGGTCTTGTAGTTCGGCACTTGATCTTGGCCCGGCTTCGCCGGTAATGGCGCCACCGGGCTCGAAAGAGCGCGCATCGCCTTCTGAGCTTCCTTGGCTCGTTCAAGCGCCCGCTGCGTGTCATCGACGACGGCTGCACTTTTGATCTGCAGCGATTGAGGCAGCAGACCGCGCAACATATCGGCGCCCTGAGCAAGAAACGGTTCGCTCTTTGCCTCTTTTACTATGGGGGGCCAATCCGCGGGAGCAAGAATTACATTCAGCGCGAGGTAGACGAGGGAAACTACTACCAAGCCGCGGGCGATCCCAAAGATCAGCCCGAAGGTCCTGTCGATCGCGGACAGCGGCGTCGAGTGGACAAGGCGGGCAAGGTATCCCGTTATGATCGTCAGCACGATCAAGCTGATTACGAAGAGGCCGACACCAGCAATCAAATGCGCCAGAAGCGGCATCGAGGTGTAACGGCTCATTATTGTGGAGACCGGGTAGAAACCATAAAAAGTAACCAAGGCCGCGCCGACCCAGGCCACAATCGACAGGGTTTCGCGCACGAAGCCGCGGGCAAAGGCGAAGATCGCCGAGAGCCCGATCACCCCGAGGACGCTGAGATCGATGGCGTTCACGACGCGGCCCCGATCCGCCGTTGGCCCAGTGATTGGCCGCGCAGCGCGTGCCTGGGCGCCAATCGCTCAACAAGCTCGCTCAGATGCCCGATCGCCGCGATCTCAAACCCCGCCGCGGCAGCCGTGCCGCGCCGCTTTCCGCGGCCGCTCGGTATCCAGGCTTCGGCGAAGCCGAGTTTGGCCGCCTCTTTGAGCCGAGCTTCGGTGTGGCCGACCGGACGAACATCGCCCGAGAGAGCGATTTCGCCGAATACGACGGCATCGGGAACCGGTGTGTCGGTCAGCGCCGAGACGAGCGCTGCGGCCACGGCGAGATCGGCCGCCGGCTCGACGATGCGCAATCCGCCGGCGACGTTGAGGTAGATGTCGTTGGCGCCGACCGAGAGCCCGCAGCGCGTATCGAGCACCGCGGTAATCATTGCCAGCCGCGTTCCGTCCCAACCCACAACCGCGCGGCGCGGCGTCCCCAAGACGGCTGGTGCTACCAGCGCTTGAACCTCGACGAGCACCGGCCGAGTGCCCTCGATGCCGGCAAACACGGCCGAGCCGCTGACTCGTCCGGCACCCGGAGCGGCTTCGTCCGCCCCAATCGCCGCTTGGCGTCCAGCGAGAAACAACGAGGAAGGGTTCGGGACCTCGACCAGGCCGCGATCGCTCATCTCAAAGACACCGATCTCGTCCGTGGCGCCAAAGCGGTTCTTCACCGCGCGCAAAATGCGGAATTGGTGCCCGCGTTCGCCCTCGAAATAGAGCACGGTGTCGACCATGTGCTCGAGCACGCGCGGCCCGGCGATCACACCTTCCTTGGTCACGTGGCCGACGAGCACCAGGACAAAACCGCGCCGCTTGGCCACCCTGATCAACTCCTGCGCGGCTGTGCGAACCTGACTGACCGTGCCGGGCGCGCTGTCCAGGGTGTCGAGGTACATCGTCTGGATCGAATCGACGACAACCAGGGCCGGGGCGTCCTCGCGGTCGAGCGAGGCGATGATGTCGCGCACATTGCTCGCCGCAGCCAAGAGCAGGGGGCTCGCGGCGACGCCGAGACGCTCCGCGCGCAGGCGAACCTGGTCGATCGCCTCCTCGCCAGTGATGTAGGCAGCAATCGCGGTCTGCCCCAGCGACGGCTCGTTGCCGGGTGCGATCGCTGCTGCCGCCTGGAGGAGCAATGTCGACTTGCCGATCCCGGGATCGCCGCCAACCAGTATCGCCGAGCCGGGTACCAGCCCGCCGCCGCAGACACGGTCGAGCTCGACAATGCCGGTCTTGCGACGCGGTGGCAGTATGCTCGGCCCAGTCAGGCCGACAAAGCCGAGCGCGCGGCCGCCACGCCGGTCGGGTCCTCCCTTGAGGCGTCCGCCGGGCAGCTCCTCGCGCGGGAATTCCTCGATGAGGCTGTTCCAGGCACCGCAGCCGTCGCAGCGACCGGTCCATTTGGCATGGACGGCCCCGCATTGCTGACAAACGAAGCGAGCCTGCTGCCGCGCCATCACGATCAATCCCGTCGCGCCTGACAGACCGTCGTCATAGTCCTCGGATCTCCATCTGGATCGGTCCCTCGGCGCGGCCGTTGATAAACTGGTCGACGAACGGGTTGCCCGAGCGATCGATCTCTTCGGTCGGCCCGTTCCAGACAATGCGGCCACCGTGCAGCATCGCGATCCGATCCGCGATCTTGCGCGCACTCACCAGGTCGTGAGTGATCGAGACTGCCGTAGTGCCCACTTCGCGCACGCACTTCACGATCAGATCGTTGATCACATCGGCCATAATCGGGTCGAGGCCGGTTGTCGGCTCGTCGAAGAAGATGATTTCTGGCTCGGCCGCAATCGCCCGCGCCAGCGCAACCCTCTTCTGCATGCCACCGGAAAGTTCGGCCGGCCGCAGGTCGCTTGCTTCGGGACCGAGCCCGACCGCCGCGAGCTTCGCGAGCGCAATCTCCTTTGCCGCAAGCCGCTCCATGCCCCGCCCGTGGATCAGTCCGAATGCGACATTCTCCCATACACTTAGGGAATCGAACAGGGCGCTGCCCTGAAACAGCATGCCGGATTTCTGCATCAGGCGCTCGCGGGCTGCGCGCCGCAGCCCCACGGTTTCGATGCTGTCGATACGGATCGACCCTTTCTCGGGCTCGAGCAATCCTAGAATGCATTTGACCAGAACGGATTTACCTGTTCCCGAACCACCAATGACGACGAGGCTTTCGCCGGTCGCGCAATCAATGTCGAGACCGTCGAGAACTCGCTTGCGGCCGAACGATTTCGTGAGCCCGCGGACGGAGATCTTCGGCAACGAGGCGTCGGTCATTGCGAACCGCCCGTCATCGCGCGAAGAAGGCCTCGGTGATTATGTAATTGGAGACGAGAATCAGCACCGAAGCTGAGACAACGGCATAAGTGGTCGCCCGGCCAACCCCCTGCGCCCCGCCGCGCGAGTAGTAGCCATGGTAGCACCCCATCAGAGCCACGATAAAGCCGAACACGGCCGCCTTGACCAGACCGGAGACGACGTCGATGGTCTCGAGGTATTGCTGCGTCCGGTTCAGATAGGCCTCCGGGTTGAAACCCAGCTTGTAGACGCCGATCAGATATCCGCCGAAGACGCCAATGATGTCGGCGACGAGCACCAGCATCGGCAGAGTGATCAGCCCGGCGACGAGCCGCGGCAGCACGAGATAGCGCAGCGGGTCGGTGGACAGCGTCGTCAACGCGTCGATTTGATCGGTCACGCGCATCGTCCCGATTTCCGCCGCCATTGCCGCTCCGACGCGACCGGCGACCATCAATCCGGTGATGACCGGCCCAAGCTCCCGGGTAATCGAGAGCACGACAACCGTCGCCACCGCTCCCTCGGCGGCGAATCGGCTGAACCCGGTATGTGATTGTAGTGCCAGCACCATGCCAGTGAAGACTGCCGTCAGCCCGACCACCGGCAGCGAGAAATAGCCGATATTGACCATTTCGCTGAGAAAGACGCGAAGGTGAAACGGCGGCGTGAACGCCGTGGACAGTGCCAAACCGGCAAACACCACGAGCCGCCCGGTCGCAGCGAGAAAGGCGAGAAAGACCGCGCCAATCGCGGCGAGGAACGTCAGCATCGATGCGGCTCGTCGCGATAGACCCTGTGGTAGCGCCGTCCGAGGGCTGTCAAGACCTCGTACCCGATCGTGCCGGCGTCGGTGGCCGCGGCATCGGGACCATAATCGTCGTCAAGCAACTCGATAGAGCCGCCCGGGCGGGCCAACGCCGGGTCGACGGCGGAAACGTCGAAAACGGCGAGATCCATCGAAACTCGGCCAATAAGCGGCACTCGTGTCCCAGCGAGGCGACCCGAACCCCTGTGGCTCAGCGAACGGAGCCACCCGTCCGCGTAACCGATCGCAACGGTCGCGAGGCGGCCCGGATGGTCCATGACATGTGCGGCACCGTAACCGACCGGGTCACCGCGATCAACCTCGCGGACTTGGAGGATTCTGCCCTTGAGCCGGACGATCTGGCGCATTGGGTTGGGTGAGCCCGGCTGTGGGTTGACGCCATAAAGTGCAGCCCCTGGGCGCACGAAGTCGAAGTGAAACGCCGGGCCGAGAAAGATCCCAGACGACGCAGCCAAGCTGGCAGGCACGCCGCTCAGCCGGCTCCTTGCGGAGGCGAACTTGCCGCGCTGGAGGTTGTTCAGCGGGTGCCGCGGCTGGTCGGCGCAAGCGAGGTGGCTGATCAGCGCGCGCCAGCGGATTTCGCCATGTCCCGCAGGTCCGGCCCTCACAAGAGCTTCGAACTCGGGCACGGTCAGTCCCAGACGCGCCATGCCGGTGTCGAGGTGTAGCACCGCGGGGAGATAGCTGTGCCTGCGGGAGGCCACGGCCCAGGTGGCGATCTGACCGGGCTCGTTGAGGACGGGAATGAGACGATGCGAGACGAATTCCTCCGCCGAGCCGGGTGCGGGGCCGTTCAGGACCGCGATTTCGCAGCAAAAGGGAAGCTTGCCACGCAGTGCGATGCCCTCGTCGAGCGTGGCGACGAAAAAGAGCCGGCACCCGGCCGCGGCGAGTGCCGCCGACACTTGCGCCGCACCCAGGCCGTAGGCATCCGCCTTGACGACCGCGGCGCATTGCGCCGGCTTGACCCGCCTCGCCAGCAGTCGCCAATTCGCAACGATGCCCGCGAGATCTATTTCGAGCACCGCGTCGGCACGGTCAGCGCGATCGGCGGACATTAGGAGGCGCTGAGCCGATCAGCGCACGATCGGCAAGTGGTCGGATGCGGCAAAGTCTTCGAACTTCGTGGTTTGCGCGTCGAAGCGAAGCTTGACGGTACCGATCGGGCCATGCCGTTGCTTTGCGACGATAATCTCGCCTATGCCGTGCACCCTTTCGAGCTCCTCTTTCCACGCGTGGTAGCGCTTGTCGAACTTGTCGTCGGCCTCGTCGGGCCCGCGGATCGGCTCTCGCGACTTATAGTATTCCTCACGAAAGATAAACATTACGACGTCGGCGTCCTGCTCGATCGAGCCCGATTCCCGTAAGTCGGCCAGCATCGGTCGCTTGTCCTCGCGCTGCTCGACGGCACGCGACAACTGAGACAACGCGAGCACCGGGACATTGAGTTCCTTTGCCAGCGCCTTTAACCCACGGGTAATATCCGACACCTCCTGCACTCGGTTTTCGATGACACGAACCTGATTGGAAGCTCGGAGGAGCTGCAAATAGTCGACGATGATCAGCCCGAGCCCCTGCTGGCGCATCAGGCGCCGCGAGCGGGTGCGCAAGGCAGAAACGGTCAGCGCCGGCGTGTCATCGATGAACAGCCGTAATGCCGCGAGTTGCTGGCTGGCTCGGACGAATTTGTCGAAATCCTCATGGCTCACATCCCCGCGGCGGATGCGGTCGGATGAAACACCGGATTCCTCCGCGAGGATTCGCGTGGCGAGCTGTTCGGCCGACATCTCGAGTGAAAAGAAGCCGACGACCGCGCCGTCCTCGGCAACGGTGCGGCCATCTGGCCCGCGGGCCGGCTTGTATGCCTTGGCTGCGTTGAACGCGATATTGGTCGCCAGGGCCGTCTTTCCCATCGACGGCCGCCCCGCCAGGATCACGAGATCGGAGGGGTGCAGACCGCCGAGCTTCTTGTCGAGATCGGCGAAACCGGTGGCCACACCGACCGTCCTGCCGCTGCGCTTGAACGCCGCTTCCGCGTTGTTGATGGCGTCGACGAGGGCGGTGTCGAAGGCGCGAAACCCGCCCTCCAGCTGGCCCGCAGTGGCGAGATCGAACAGCCTCCGCTCCGCTCGCTCGATCTGCTCGCGCGCGGGGTCGTCGAGATCCTGATGAAAAGCGTCGTTGACGACGTCCTCACCAATTGTGATCAGCTCACGCCGCTGGTAGAGATCGTGAATAATCCGACCGTAATCCTCCGCGTTGATGATCGTCACTGCGCTCGTGGCCAATCGCGCGAGGTACTGTGATCCGCCGATCGAAGCCAACGCAGTGTCCTGGTCGAACAAGCCTTTGAGAGTGACCGGGTCAGCCCTTTGACCGCTCTCGATCAACTTGCCGATGGAGGCGAAGATTCGGCCGTGCACGGCATTGCCGAAATGCTCGGCCTGAAGAAACTCGGAGACCCGCGAATATGTCGCGTTGTTAATCAGGATCGCCCCGAGAAGCGCCTGTTCGGCGTCGGTGTTGTAGGGCGGGATGCGAATAGGCTCGGAGTCGGGACCCCGCAGCGGAGTGACCCGAGACATTGCGGCTGTTTCCATGCGGTCGCAAAATAGCACCGCTGGGACCGCGGTCCCGCGAGGAATACGATACACACCTTGTGGATGTCGGGGATGAACGTCAGGCGGCCCGATCGGAAGCAGCGCTGCCTTCGCGCTCCCAGTCGAGCATGTAGTCCCGCGTCATAGGCACCGAATCGACCGCCTTCGCGAGCTGCATTTGGAAGACCATACACGTGCTGCGGCGAAACGCGATCTCGGAGCCGACCAGGTACATCTCCCACATCCGGCAGAAGCGCTCGTCGTAGAGCCCGCGCAGGCGCTCGCGATTGCCCTCGAAGCGGCGGCGCCAGGATCTCAGTGTCTCGGCATAGTGCAGGCGTAGGATCTCGATGTCGGTAACCCACAGCTTTGATCGTTCGACGGCCGGCAGTACCTCCGAGAGCGCCGGAATGTAACCGCCCGGAAAGATGTATTTGCGGATCCAAGGGTGGGTCGAGCCGGGCCCGTCCATGCGGCCGATCGAGTGCAACAGCGCTATACCGTCCGGCGCCAGCAGCGACTTGAGCTGATTAAAGAACGCATTGTAGTGATTGACGCCAACGTGCTCGAACATACCGACAGAAACGATTCTGTCGTAGTGGCCTCTCTCCTCGCGGTAGTCGCGCAGGCAGAACTCGACGCGGTCGGCCAATCCCGCGATTACCGCGCGGCGCACGGCTACTTTGTGCTGCTCCGTCGAAAGGGTCAGGCCGGTCACCTTCGCGCCGCATTCCCCGGCCAGGTAGAGCGCAAGGCCGCCCCACCCCGAACCGATATCGAGCACCTTTTGCCCTGGCCGGATCAGCAGCTTTGCAGCGATGTGCCGCTTCTTGTCGAGTTGCGCGGTGTCGAGGTCGTCGGTGCCGTCACGGAAGTAGGCGCAAGAATATTGCCGATCCTGATCGAGGAACGATGCGTAGAGTTCTTCCGACAGGTCGTAGTGATGGGCGACGTTGCGGCGAGCACGCGGAAGCGGATTGTATTGATGTAGTCGGCGCAAGGGGCTGAAGGCACCGTTTACGTGATGTCCTAAAAATCCCTCAGGCAAAAGCTCGATATTGGTGGTCACCAAGTCGATTAAATCATAGAGGCTCCCTTCTTCGATGGTCAGCGTACCGTCTACATAAGCTTCTGGCAGGAATAGCCGCGGTCTGACGAGGAGCTTCCAGTGCAACGCAGGGTCGTGAAACCGGATTGCGACATTTGCCCCAGGTGATCCCTGGAAAGCAAAGGAGCGTCCGCCGGCATCGACGATACGAAGCTTGCCTACGCGAATGATGCGTTCGAACAGGTGTGCCAGCAGCATCGCATTGAAAGCGAAGGCAGATTGTGCCTCAGCCGGCGCGGGTCCCGGCCGCTTCCTGCCGGCGGGTCGGGTTATCGGTAGGGGCCAGGTCGGCTTCGTTGTCGTCTTCGTCGCGCAGGCGCAGCGGGTCGATGCCTTTAGCCTGCATAGCAGCTTCTTCCGTCGACTGAGCAACGTTGGCGGTAATCGTTACCGAGACTTCCGGATGCAGGACGATCCTTACCGAATGCATTCCCAGGCTCTTGATCGGTCTTTCGAGAAGGACTTGGTGTTTTTCGATCGTAAAACCTGCTTTGGTCACCGCATCGGCGAGATCGCGAGCAGAAACCGAGCCGTAGAGCTGGCCGCTTTCGCCCGCCTGGCGAACGATGACAACGCTCAAGCCTTCGAGCGTGCCGCCGATTTCGGTCGCTTCCGACTTTCGCTCCAGATTGTTCGCCTCGAGTTGGGCGCGTTGGCTCTCGAAATAGGTTAGATTTTCCTTGGTCGCTCGCAGCGCCTTCTTTTGCGGAAGCAAATAATTGCGCGCGAAGCCCGGCTTCACCTTCACGAGCTGACCCATTTGACCGAGTTTCTCGACCCGCTCGAGCAGGATCAGGTCAACGATCATTTGTGCCTCCAAGAGACTGACGCAGGGGGAAGCGGCCGCGAAGCCGAAGCGAAGCGTCGATCAGCCCTAAAAAAGTGATCAACAGCAGCGGCCAACCGAACAACCCGGCCAGCACGTAGAATGAAATGAGCAGGATTGCGGGGCGAGAGAACCGGTATGCGATGGTGTGGAGCACTGCCAGGCCGGCGAGGCAGAATGGCAGGGTTAGCACGATCATCATGTTGATGCCGAAAAAGCCTATCGTTCCGCCAAGGGCCGTGGCCGCGGTAGCGAGTACCGGGAGAAGCGGAAACCACCTCGGAAGGCTGAGCGTGGCGAGGGCTGGTGAAGGCCGCCAGCTCGCTCCAAAGCGCGCCAGCAGTCCTTGGGCGAGAATGCCGTTGATTAAGGTCATAGCCATCCAGGAGGCGGCGACGAGACCAGGCATGATCATCGCGAGGAGGTGGGCAAACTCATCGCGACCGGGAGCGCTCTTGTCGAAGAGGCGATCGAGCGCGGGAGCCAGCATCTCACGCATCGCTGACTGAAGACTATCGGGACCCCCGAACAAGAAAAAAGCAACCGCGATCGCGGTCAGCCCGAGGCCAGTCAACCAAGCGGCGAGAAGGCCAGGCGGATACCACTCCATCGCGCCGGCGGTGGCAGTGCGGGCAAGCAAGGCCTGGCGGACCAGAAGAATCACCGGCACGCCGTTTAGCGCGGCAAACATCAGCGCCGCCGTGATATCGCTCGCGGCCAGCAACATCATGGACGCGGTGACGCCTGCCGCCAAGGCAACCCCGGCGCCCAGCCACAGCCCACCGATGAAGAGCGGCAGCTGGGATAGGTAGATGAGGATCAGCGAGCTCGATGAGCCCGTCGCTACGGCGAGCGACGGGCCGGCGGCGAATGCTCCGCAAAGCGCAGTGATTCCAACGACCCCGACCCGACCCATGGCCTCGCCCGCCGCACGCCCAGCTACTTCACCATGTAGGGAAGCAGACCGAGAAACCGCGCCCGCTTGATCGCCTGCGCAAGCTCGCGTTGTCTCTTGGTCGAGACCGCCGTGATGCGGCTGGGCACAATCTTTCCCCGCTCCGAGACGAAACGCTGCAACAGCTTGACGTCCTTGTAGTCGATCTTCGGCGCGTTCGGACCCGAGAACGGGCACGATTTCCGCCGACGGAAGAACGGGCGTCGTGCTCCGGCGCCTCGCGCCGAACCGCCACCCGATTGACTTTCCATCTATGCCTCCACCGCTTCCGGCACTGCCCGCTCGGGGCGGTCGGCTCGCTCGGTTGCGCCGTCACGACCTTCGCCGTACCGATCGCGGTCACCGGAGCTGCGCCGCTGGCGATCGTCGCGGCTGCCCCGGCTCTGCATGACCACAGACGGTCCCTCGTCGTGGGCGTCGACGCGGATGGTCAGGTACCGGATCACGTCTTCATTGATCCGCATCGTCCGCTCGAGTTCGGCGATGGCCGCGGGCGGCGCTTCGATGTTGAGCAGCACGTAGTGCCCCTTGCGGTTCTTTCTCATCCGGTAGGAAAGATTGCGCAACCCCCAATATTCTCGCTTCTTGACTTCGCCGGCGTTGTCGGTGAGGAGCTGGGTGAACGCGTCTGCGAGGGCATCGACCTGCGCGCCAGAAATGTCCTGGCGTGCGATAAATACGTTCTCATAGAGAGACATGCCGCGGAGAACCTTGTGGCTGTTCACGAACCGACGCGCACCGCGAACGGGAGCCGCGGGCGCGATCGTAAAAAGACCGGGACACTATACCGCAAGCCGTCTCGGAGGCAAGCTAGCCAAACGAGAGCAGCCTCGGTCCGCGATGACAGCCCTGCTTCGGTCAATGCCCGGCTTCCCGCGACTACGCTGGCCCTCGCACACGCTGGGCTCCGACGGACAGCGCTCGCAACAACTTTTAGGCCGTCTTAACCGATCGCTGGTACCGGAAGCGCTGAAATTGTGACAGCTTGGTTCCGGGCGCAGAGGCAGCTGACGCATGACGGCGGCGCCGAATGGCGAGGTAGCACATTTTTCATCCCGAAGACCGCGCGCGGACGACGATCGACGGCCAGCTGGCCGAAGCCGGCTGGCTGGTGCAGTCGCGCGAGCAAATGAACCTCGGCGCGGGGCTCGGTGTCGCCGTGTGCGAGCGCCGAGATCGCCGAGGGCGAGGCCGCGCTGGAGCGCGCCCGCCAGGGTCTCGACACCTTGCGCCGCGCGCTGCTCAAGGCCGCGGTAACCGGCGAACTGACGCGTGACTGGCGCGAGTCGAACCGCCCCACTGGGACCGGCGCCGACCTCCTCGCCCGTATCCGCGCCGAACGCGAATCACTCGCTCCGAAGTCTCGACGTCGCCCCCCGAGCGCCACAGTCGAAGCCGTTGGCACCTCGTTGAAACCGCTGCCGGAAGGATGGGTGTGGACGACATGGAGAGAGGTTGGTGTTTCCCAGAATGGGAGAGCTTTTCCAAGCAGTGAATACGCAACAGACGGCATTAAGTTACTGAGACCGGGAAATCTTTATGCTGATAGATCTGTACGGTGGAATGAGAAAAATACCAGATATCTACCGATAACATTTGTTGAAGCGGCCAACGATCTGCTCATAGAGGGATCAGAACTCATTATAAATCTAACAGCGCAGTCTCTAAAAGACGAATTTCTCGGTCTTGCCTGCTTAACAGCCAACGGGGAGCGATGTCTACTGAACCAACGCTTAGCGCGACTAACATCCTTTGTAATTTCGCGGGTTTTTCATATTAATTATTTTTAAGTCGCCATTGTTTAGATCCTTTGTTCAAGATCTCAATTCAGGTAGTTTGATCAAACATATGTTCACGTCTCAGATTGATCGATTTGCTTCCCTATGCCACCGGAAGCCGAACAAGAGGTTATTGTGAAAAGAGTGGAAGAAGGTCTCGCTGCCCTGTCGGAGACTGCCCAAAGTATTGAGGCGCAACTCCAAACGACAACTCTATTCCGCCAGTCGATATTGAAAGCTGCTTTCGAGGGGCGGTTGGTGCCGCAGGACCCGGCAAACGAGCCGGCATCCGCATCGCTCGCCAGATTCCGCAACGGCTATTCAGCGAACGGGCGCGGCGGCGGAGGGTGCGAGCAGCAACGGATCTGTGCCACCCGTCATTGCCGGGCTTGACCAAGCAGTCCGTGGACCCGCGGGTCGAGCCCGCGGGTGACGAATGAATGAACGACGATGAGCGAGGTTCAGCATCGGCATCGGGCGGGCGCCGGCACGGATCGAGAAGAGATCGTTTCCACGTTGCGCGCTCACCAAGCGGAACTGCGCCCGCGGGGTTCGTCACGCGGCGTTGTTCGGCTCGGTCGCGCGTGGCGAGACCAAGCGCGCGAGCGACATAGGTATTTTGATCGAGCTCGACCCGCAGGCGCCCGTCGGCCTTTTCGAATATGTCGGGATTACACAATATCTCACGGACCTGTTTCCGGTCCGCGTTGACATCGCCAACCGTAGCAGTTTGAAGCCGCTCGTCCGGCCTGATGTCGAGCGCGACGCGCTTTATGCTTTCTAACCGCGGCCTCTGCTCCGTCACGCGGGTTCAGATGTCACCACAAACCGACGGCCGAGCGCGGCGAGCGCGGCTTCGAGCTGTTCGAGGCCGACGGCGTGGTAACCATCGAAGATATGGGCGACCTTTTTCGGGGCCAGCCAAGCCGCGCGGCCAGCTGCGCCTCGTCGAGCCCGGCTTGGCGCATCGCGCGATAGAGTTCGAGTTTTGCGGCTGTCAAAGCGGGAAGGCGCACCACCGGACGCCCCTTCGCCGGCAAAGGAACCGGGACATCCTCGTTGTGGGCGATCATGCCGAGGACCGCTTCCTCGAGCATGTCCTCGGCCTGACGCAGCGCCTCGTCCCAGGTGTCGCCGTAGGTCGCGCCAAACCCGATCTCGGGGAAGGTCACCGTGAACCCCCCCTCCGGCTCGGGTTCGAGAAGCGCGGAATAGACA
>DATNKF010000017.1:0-2835 GCA_035603555.1 Allostellaceae bacterium | reverse complement strand
CGAGGTCGAGGGGCGGGCTCGACGACAGCGTCGCCATCGGCAAGATCGTCAGCCCGTGCTCTGAGCGCACCGGATCGAGGCTCTTCCACAACAGCAACGTCTCGGCCCCCGGCAGTCGGGCGAGGACCTCGTAGGGGCCGGTCAGGTCGAGCTGGGTCAGATTGGGGAAGACCAGCATTCCGCTTTTAAAACGTGTCTCGCTCATCCCTGTCTCCTTCGTGCAGAGGCGGTCGAGAGCCGTCAGTGTATCTCTTCCTGCTCGGCGAAGGCCTGGCGGAGCCGGGCGATCGAGAAGCCGGGCGCTTTCGCGGCGTCGATGATGACCTTCTCGCGGCGCGCGAGCAGATCCACCGCGGCCGGCAGCTCCTTGATCGCCTCGGGCGGGATGACGACCGCGCCGTGCCGGTCGGCATGGATGACGTCGTTCGGCGAAACGATCATTCCGGCAACGCAGACCGTGCCGCCGAAATCGACGAGGTGGACGTGGGCGTGCGAGGGCATGATCGAGCCGGCCAGCACAAAGAAACCGGACGCCATTGCATCGAGGTCGCGTACCGAGCCGTCGGTGACGACCCCAACGCAGCCGAGCCCCTTGTGGACGTTGCTCTGGACCTCGCCCCAGAACGCCCCAAATCCCTGATCCGGCCCGTCGATGTCCTGGATGACGGCGATGCTCGGCAGCGGCTGGGCGGCGATCTGCTCGTAATAGGCGAGACGCACCCGCGTCGCCTCCTCCCGACTGCGCGGATGGGGTTCGCGCGAACGGATGATCGCGGTACGGGCGAAAGCAACGACCGGCTTCAAGTTCGGGAAGGCGGCGATCAGCGGCCGGCGCGTAAAGCCCATCGCGCGGCGGGCCGGGACGACGAGTTCGAGGGCGTTGCAGATCGTCGGGCTGTCGAACTCCCTCAAAGCCTCGAGATCAGCGGGATCTGGCAGGATAGACACGGCGGCTTTCCTCGGACCATCGTTGTCGGGTCCGAGGCTTTATTGGCAAAGGCCGTGCGCGGCAAGACCTTTCCGGCACCGGATACGAAGGTTAGATGCCGATCCTGCCGGCGCTGATCAACAGCCCGAGCGGGAACGCCAGCGCCAGGATAGCGAGCACTACCGCAAAGCAGCGCTCCGCGCGGCTCCATCTTTTCCAGTCCGAGATCCAATCCCTCATTGCAACAGCCCCCCCGTCGAACTCTGGGATTATCGGTAGTCGATGGGCGTGGTAAAAATTCGACCGAACTATGACGCTGCGATGATAAAAAAAGAGTGAATTTGCCTTAAGTATTATCACCGGCGCGATAGCTCGGCTGTGGAGGCAAAAGGCACATGTACAATCCGGATCGCGTGAGGAGATTGCAGCGCCCGCACGGCCTTCCTTTCCGCATCGGCAAGTTGGGACATGTCGTTCTGAATGTGCGCGACGTGGAGCGGTCGGCGCGGTTCTACACCGAGGTGCTCGGCTTTCAGATCTCTGACGTCTATCCCGAGGAGATGGTGCCGGGCGGCATGGTCTTTCTGCGCTGCAACCCCGACCATCACGGCATCGCGCTCGTCGGCTCGATGCCGGCGGAAGCGGCGAACGTCGAGCTCAACCACATCGCCTTCGAGGTCGCCACCCTCGACGAGGTGGTGCGGGCCCGTGATCATCTGCGTCGGAACGGGGTCGAGATCGACTTTGCCGGGCGTCGGCGCGCCGGATGTCAGCTCGCGGTGGAGTTCCGTGATCCGGACAATCACCGGCTCGAGATCTACTGGGGCATAGACCAGATCGGCAGCGAGGGGTATGTGCGTCCACCGGCTGAGTGGAAGGGTGCGCTGAGCCTCGAGGAAGCCATTGCCGATCCGGTCCGGGGGCAGGACACGACATTGCCCGATCCGGCGCTGCTCAAGGGCGAGAGGTAGCCGCGGTCAATCACCGATCGCGGGGGACCGGCCAGCGCGGCTGACGCCGCTTGCGGTCGCTGACCCACAGCGCGATCAGCAGGGCCGCGATGGCGAGCCCGTATCCGACGGCGGGCGCCACGGCGATGATCCCGACGAGCACCAGAACCGCCGCGATCAGCGGCAGCGCGATGGCTATGCCGACGGCCAGGGCGACCCCGAGCACCGCGATGAACAGCGGCAGGAGCACCAGCAGCAAAGTGCCGACGATCACCCCGATGACAAAGTAGAAGAAGCCCATCCGTCCCCTCGACGCTGCCCCAGCCTCGGCAAGATAGCACGGCTGCTCGCGAGCGCATTGCGGTGATCGGTGCCGCTCAGGCATGGTTGCGGGATGATCGAGCGCTGCCCCGAACCACCCGCACGGGCTTCCGGCTATACGGTCACTGTGCGCGGCCTCATCCTGATGTGCAGCATCGGCATACGCCGACGCGAGCGCGAGCAGAAGCAGCGCGTTCGCGTCTCGGTCGATCTCGTTGCGGCATCAGGCGCTGCGTCTCCTGGCGAGGACCGCCGGCGCGTCATCAATTACGAGAAAGCGGTTGCCGCGATCCGCGAGATCGCCCGCTCCGGCCATATCGATTTGTGCGAAGGGTTCGCCGAACGGATCTGCGCAGCGTGCTTCGCCGATCCTCGGGTCGAGCGAGTGCGCGTCTGGGTCGAGAAGCTCGACGTATTCGCGGATGCCGAAGGTGTGGGCGCGATGCTGGAGCGGACCCGACCCCCTTCAACCGTCGGCGATCGCCCGCCATAGGGCGAGCGCTTGTCGGGTTTCGGCGACATCGTGAACCCGCAGGACCTGCACACCCTGTTGCACCGCCCATAACGCGGCGGCCAGTGAGCCCGGCAGACGCCCGTCGGGTGGCTCGCCGCGGCTCAGCCGGCCGATCATCGATT
>DATNKF010000016.1:0-2466 GCA_035603555.1 Allostellaceae bacterium | reverse complement strand
CCGATGGTGGAGGCAGCCGCTTCGCCGCCGGCGGTCTTCTCAATGGCGTCCTCAGGGGAGGTGAACGGCTCCAGGCCCGGCCGCTGCAGCGTGCGCACATTATATTCGTTGTGCCACTGCATTAATCCTGGACCGGCCTCGCGTCGGGCCTGCTCGCGGCTCTCGGCGATGTGCCAGGTCAAGAGCACGCGCCAGTCGGACCGGCTGACGGTGGTGCCGTGCTTCTTCGCGGCGTCCTCGGCAAAGCCCCATTGGGTCGGCAGCGCCATCAGGCCCTGCGTCGACATCGAGCCGAGCGAGATGATGCCGATGCCGTATTTGCCGGCCAGCGTCATGCCCGACGGCGAGATCTGCGAGGCCACCACGAACGGCATGTCTTCTTGCAGGGGCAAGATCTGAAGCGCGGCGTCGTTCATGGTGAACCAGTCGCTCTTCGCAGTGACGCGTTCGCCCTTGAATAGCCGGCGGATGATCGCGATCGCCTCGTCCTGGCGGTCGCGCTGCGTCATTGGGTCGATGCCCAGGGTGTGCGCGTCGGAGGCGAGCGCGCCGGGGCCCGAGCCGAAGATGGCGCGGCCGCCCGTCATGTAGTCGAGTTGCACCATGCGCTGGGCGACATTGAAGGGATGGTGATAGGGCAGCGAGATCACGCCGGTGCCGAGTTTTATCCGCTTGGTGCGCTCGCCGGCGGCGGCAAGAAACATTTCCGGCGAGGCGATCATTTCCCAGCCAGAGGAATGGTGCTCGCCGCACCAGAACTCGTCATAGCCGAGCGCATCGAGCTGCTCGACCAGGTCGAGGTCGCGGCGGAATTGCAGCATCGGATGCTCGCCGATCGGGTGATGCGGGGCGAGGAAGGCTCCGAATTTGAGGCGGGCCATAGGGTTTCTCTCCGGACTTCTTGTTCTTGGGTGCTGTTCTTAGGGGGCTCGGCCCAAACTACGGGGCGGCGATCACCAAGGCAATCGCGGAAAGCCCGCCGGCGATGCATGGTTATCGTGCAAGTCAAGGTCACATACCGTCACCCGGAATTTCCTCCGCCGTTTACCTCCGCAGCAACGGACGGCGGCGAACAGCGTTCTCGCCCACACTGGACCAAGACGTCCTGTTGTGCAGGCTCCGATGGAGGCCCAACCACGGCGAGCGCACGGAAAATTCGCTTGTCGACCGCCTATTTCGGCTCGAGGTCGCCGCGCTCCACAAAAAAACAACAATCCGGTCCAACTAATGGCAGACGGGTCCGAGGGACATGTCATGGTGCAGCGCACCGACATCGCCGGCAACGTCCGGTGCAGCATGGGGCAGGTAAGTCCCGGCGATGGCGGCCTATGCCGCCGTGCACCGACTAGCGCCCTCATCGCAAAAAGCTATTTCTCCGAACCTCTGCCCGCTGCTCACTTCGGCGGTAACAATCGCTGCCGTCTCTTCACGACGGCAGTTCCTCGGTCCATGCGCTCTTTGTGGAGACCCGCTCGATGAAGCATTGACACCAGAACACTGCAGAGGTCGCGACGACAATTCGGCCCAACAAACAACTCAGCAAAGGGAGGATACAGATGGCTCTTCGTGCAGGATATCTCGGCGGCTGCGCCGCGCTGGCGGTGGCTGCCCTATTGACGGCCCCGCCAGCGCAGGCCCAGGACGCGGCTGCGCTCAATGCCGAGGCGGCGCAGAATGACTGGGCGACGCATCACGGCACCTACAAGTCCTACCATTACAGCGGCCTCGAACAGATCAATGCCGGCAACGTCAAGAATCTCGAAGTCGCCTGGATGCATTTTCCGGAGCGCGCCACCCGCGGCCTGCAGTCGACGCCGCTCGCCGTCAACGGCGTGCTGTACTATTCGGGCTCCTACAGCCGTGTCTACGCGCTGGACGGCGCGACCGGCAAGACGATCTGGACCTATGCGCCGGAGCTCGACGAGGAACTGGTCGCCAAGCAGACGCACTCACCTTACAACCGCGGCATCGCCATCGGACAGGGCAATCTCTATGTCGGCACCGTCGACGGACGCGTGATCGCGGTCGATCTGAAGACCGGCAAGCCGAACTGGGATACGAAGCTGCTGGATTCCAAGAAGGTGACGGTTGGCTTCACCGGCGCGCCGCTGGTGGTCAAGGACATGTTGATCATTGGTGCCCAGGGCGGCGAATGGCCCGGGCGCGGACCGATCTTCGGCCTCGACACCAAGACCGGACAGAAGAAATGGCAGTTTGACACAGTCGCCGGCACCGAAGAGGCGATGGCGACCTGGGGCAACGACTCCTGGCGGACCGGCGGCGGCGGCGGCTGGATGCCCGGCGCCTATGACCCGGAGACCAATTCGGTGTGGTGGGGCACCGCCAATCCGGCGCCGCTTTACGACTGGTCGGGCGCCGACTGGAAGAAGAGCGGACCGCGGCCGGGCGACAATCTCTATACCACATCGGTCATCGCGCTCGATCCCGATACCGGCAAGCTCAAAT
>DATNKF010000015.1:0-2935 GCA_035603555.1 Allostellaceae bacterium | reverse complement strand
GATGCGCGCCCGCCGATACGCACCACGGAATGCTGCTGCCGCCTGAGAGAGCGGAGGCGGAAGGCCGGATCCGTATCTAAGTTGAACAGGGTCGCGGGGATATCCTGGAGACTCGCCAGTCGGATCTCGGTCCTTGTGGCCGAGCGAGCACGACAGATACGCGAGGTGAACCTTATCAATGTATCAATGTGGGCGACGGCAGACGCTCGGATCGGGTCGAACGCGGGGTCGCTGGTCATGGCGATCCAGCTACTTCGGTTCGTCACCGTAGGTTTGGTGTCGTCCATTGAGCGCCTCCCAGACCCGCCGCGGGGTCGCGGGCATGTCGATATGGCGCAAGCCAGTGGGACGATGCAGAGCATCTACGACCGCGTTGATCACTGCGGGCGGCGCGCCGACGGCGCCAGCCTCACCCGCGCCCTTAACCCCGAACGGATTGGCCGTCGACGGGACGTTATGCGTCGAGAAGGCGAAGAACGGAACATCCTCGGCCCGCGGCATTGCATAGTCCGTGAACGAGCCTGACAAAAGTTGCCCGTTCTCGTGATCGTAGACCGCGTGTTCGAGGACCGCCTGACCGATGCCCTGCACAGTGCCACCATGCACCTGCCCTTCGAGCAGGAGCGGGTTGATGGTTCGGCCGAAATCGTCGACGACGGTGTAGCGGTCGATCGTGACCAAGCCGGTTTCAGGATCGATCTCGACCTCGACGATGTGGCAGCCGTTCGGGAAGGTCTGTGCCTGCGGCACGCGGTGGTGCGTCGCATCGAGCCCTGGCTCCATGCCCGCTGGCAGCTTCGCAGGATCGCGTGCCGCCTCTGCCACTTCGAAAAGGTCCCGGCGCAAGTCGGTGCCTGACACCCTGAATGCGCCATCGGCAAAAACAACGTCCTGCGCCGAAGCTTCCATCAAATACGCAGCGAGCCTCGTCCCCTTGTCGATGATGGTGCGCCCCGCCTCATGCAGCGCGGCCCCAGCCACGGCAATCGCGCGCGAGCCGCCGGTAAGGCCCGCCGGCGTGCGGTCGGTATCGCCCATGATCACGTCGATGCGGTCCGTATCGACGCCCAGCTGGTCGGATACGAGTTGCTTGTATGAGGTGATGAGACCTGTGCCGTATTCTTGATTTCCCATCACCAGCTCGATGCGTCCATCCTTGAACTCGATGGACGCGGTCTCGGGAAAGCCGCCACCACAACGTTCGGTATATGTCGCCATTCCAATTCCGCGTAACTTGCCATTGCGCTCGCTGCGAGCACGTCGTTCAGGAAACGACGACCACTCGGCAGCCGCCATGCAGCGGTCCATCACCTTCTCGAACTCGCCGGAATCGAGGAGCAGTTTGGTGGCCGAGATGTAGGGCATCGCCGAGGGCGGCACGAAATTGATACGGCGGATTGCGTCGGGGCTCATGCCGAGCTCTCGCGCCGCGGCATCGACGAGGCGCTCGAGCAAGTATGCCGCCTCGGGCCTCCCTGCGCCGCGGTAGGCACAGACCACCACGGTGTTGCTGCACACACCCTTGACGTTGACGTGGACGGCCGGCGTCGAATAGAGGCCAGATACGAGATCGGTCGAGCGCGTTGGCACGAAACAGCCGAGCTGCGAGAGGTAGGCGCCGAGATTGGCGAGGATTGAGACGCGCAAGCCGAGAAAACGGCCCTCCTCGTCGAGGGCGAGCTCGGCGCGAGTGGTGTGGTCGCGGCCCTGATTGTCGGAGACGAATCCCTCGGATCGATCCTCCTGCCACTTCACCGGCCGCGCCAGCTTGCGGCTCGCCCAAACGACGAGCGCATGCTCAGGATAAACGAACGCCTTCATGCCGAATCCGCCCCCGACATTCGGCGTTATTAACCGGAGCCTCTCGTTCGGAATTTTGAACACTGCCTCAGCTAGCGGGTTCCGCACGAAATGCGGCCCTTGCGTTCCGGTATAGAGGGTCGAGCGGCCGCTCGCCGGGTCGTAGTCGCCAATCGCGTTGCGCGGCTCCATCGAGTTGACAACGATGCGATTGTTGACCAGCTCGAGCGTGACGACTCGCGCGGCCTTGGCGAATGCCGCCTCTGTTGCGGCGGCATCGCCCATGTCATTGTCCCAGTCGAACACGATATTTCCCGGGATGTGATCGAATAGCTGCGGTGCACCGGAGGCGATGGCGTCCTTCGCCTGCGTGACTGCTGGGAGTTGCTCGTACTCGACCTCGATCGTTTCGGCGCCATCACGCGCCGCGGTCAATGTCTCGCCGACCACCAGTGCGACGGGTTCACCAACGTGGCGTGCCTTTTCGACCGCAAGCACGGGACGTGGTGTATCATGCCGCGGCTTGCCGTCGCGGCTGACGAGCGGTGCCGTGCAGGGCACGTCTCCGAGACCATCAGCCCGAACGTCCTCTCCGGTCAGCACTAGAAGCACGCCAGGCATGCGGCGCGCAGCGGCGGCATCGAGACGTTTGATGCGGGCGTGCGCGATTGGCGAGCGCAGCACGAACGCATGTGCCATCCGAGGCAAGACGATGTCGTCGGTGTAGCGCCCCTGGCCGGTGACAAGACGCAGATCCTCATCCCGCCGCATTGGCTGACCGATGCCGAATTTCATGGTGCTCCTGTTGGGCGTGAGAAGTATATATGATGGGTGCGCGCCAACCGTAGGTCGCCCTAAGGTGCTGAGGCGCTGGCCGAATACAAGGCGGCCCAACAAGCGATTCGGGAGAAGACCGCCAGGCTTCGCGCACTGCGGCTGGCGCGCGATGCTATTAAGCACTCAATCATTGCCGCGGAAGCCCGAGATGAAGAGCTGCAACACCAATAGCGACATTGAGGCCCGTCTGCCCGCCGAGTGATATAGGCTGCAGTGCGACAGTCCGGTTTGAGCCCCCGACCAACACATTGGCTCCCAGCCCTGCTGCGACCGTTACTTCGCCGCTAGCCCCCACGTA
>DATNKF010000014.1:0-12531 GCA_035603555.1 Allostellaceae bacterium | reverse complement strand
ACGAGCGGTGGGGGCAAATATTTCAGCATTGATTACTTCAACGGCGACAACACGCTGACCGTGCAGCTCGGTTCGAGTGACTGGCGGGTCAACAATGGCGACAAGACGCGCATAACAATGCAGATCGACAACGGGCCAGCGTGGCGCGCCACCGGCACGGGGATGCATTTTTCCGATGGTGACGCGGGCCTATGGTTTGAGATCGACCGCAATCAGCTCGACCGATTCATGGACGATTTCCGCGCCGGCGACCAACTCATCGTGCGCTTTCCCGACAGCGATGTGTCGGATTGGCGCGCCAGCCTTTCCGGCACAAGTCGGGTGAGTGACAGCTTTGGGCGCTGCATCCGCGCGATCAGCTGACCGGCCGGGGTAGCCCTGGCCCGGGGGGCCGGTGCTCGCGCCTCCTCGCGGGCGATCCACGAGGGGCGGGCGAATTGCCCGCCCCCTCGACTGGGATCTGCTCAGGCGGTGCGCTTGTCGGCTTCGACGACGAGCTCAGCCGACTCTTCCGCGTTTGCTGCAATCGCGGCAAGCTCGCGGTCACGCTCGGCGGCGATCTCGCGCAGTCGGGCGATAACGCTACCGGTTCCGGCTGGGATCAGGCGGCCGACTATAACGTTTTCCTTTAGCCCGGTTAGGGTGTCGATCCTGCCGGAGACAGCGGCCTCGGTCAGTACCCGTGTCGTCTCTTGGAACGAGGCTGCCGAGATGAACGAATTCGTCTGCAGGCTCGCCTTGGTGATGCCCTGCAGCACCGGATGAGCCTCGGCGACGCGCAGGCCTTCCCTCTCCGCCTTGGCATTCTCGATCTCGTATTCGGCGCGGTCGACCTGCTCGCCGGCAAGGAAGGTCGTCTCGCCCGGATCCTCGATCTCGACCTTTTGCAGCATTTGCCGGACGATCACCTCGATGTGCTTGTCGTTGATGCGCACACCCTGCAGGCGATAGACCTCCTGGATCTCGTTGATCAGATAGCTCGCCAGCTCCTCCACCCCCAAGATCCGCAGGATGTCGTGCGGGACCCGGTTGCCGTCCATCAGCAGGTCGCCTTTTTGGACGTAATCGCCTTCCTGCACGCTGATGTGCTTGCCCTTGGGGATCAGATACTCTACCGGCTCCTTGTCCTCCTCCGTCGCAGAGACGACGATGCGCCGCTTGGCCTTGTAATCCTTGCCAAACTCGACGCGGCCCTCGCTTTCGCTGATGATGGCGAAGTCTTTCGGCTTGCGAGCCTCGAACAACTCGGCAACGCGCGGCAGGCCGCCGGTGATGTCCCGGGTCTTCGAGGATTCACGCGGGATCCGCGCTAGCACGTCGCCGGCTTTGACATGCGCTCCATTGTCCACCGAGAGGATCGCGTCCACCGACATGAAGTAGCGCGCCTCGAGTCCGTTCGCGAGCGTCAGCACCTCGCCGTTTTCATCGCGCAAGGTGATCCGCGGACGCAGATCGCTTCCCCGCGGCTGCTGCTTCCAGTCGACCACAACTTTCGACGAGATCCCGGTCGCCTCGTCGAGTGTTTCGCGGACCGAAAGCCCCTCGATCAGGTCGACGTAATGGGCGATTCCATCCTTCTCGGTGATGATTGGAATCGTGTAGGGATCCCACTCGACCAGCCGGTCGCCCCGCTTGACCTGGGCGCCTTCATCGGCGAGCAGCCTCGCGCCGTAAGGGACACGGTGCCGCGCTTTCTCCCGCCCGGCCTCGTCGAGCAGCACGATTTCGCAGTTCCGCCCCATCACCACCGGCACCCCGGCGGAATTCATGACAACGTTGCGGTTTTTGACCTCGATCACCGCATCGGAGGCGGCCTCGACAGAGGATTGTTCTGCACCGCGCTGTGCGGCACCGCCGATGTGGAACGTGCGCATCGTCAGCTGTGTGCCCGGCTCGCCGATCGACTGGGCCGCGATGACGCCGACCGCCTCGCCCATATTGACGACTGTCCCGCGCGCGAGGTCGCGGCCATAGCATTTGCCGCAGACCCCGATGCGGCTCTCGCAAGTCAGCACCGAGCGGATCGATATCGAATCTATCCCGGCTTGCTCGATCTGCTCGACAGCGTCCTCGTCGATCAGCCCCCCGGCTGGCAGGACAACCTCGCCTTTCAACGGATCGAGGACGTCGACAGCCGCCGTGCGGCCCAGGATACGGTCGGCGAGTGTAGCGATGACCTCGCCGCCGTCGATAACGGCGCGAGTCATCAGCCCGCGGGTGGTGCCGCAATCCTCCTCGGTAATGATCGCATCCTGCGCGACGTCGACCAGACGGCGGGTCAAGTACCCCGAATTCGCGGTCTTGAGCGCCGTATCGGCGAGACCTTTGCGCGCACCGTGGGTCGAATTGAAGTATTCGAGCACGGTGAGCCCTTCCTTGAAGTTCGAGATGATCGGCGTTTCGATAATCTCGCCCGACGGCTTGGCCATCAGTCCGCGCATGCCGGCCAGCTGCTTGATCTGGGCGGCCGACCCACGCGCACCGGAATCCGACATCATCCAGACCGAGTTGACGGGCTCGCCGGGTGCGGCCGAGCGGATCATCTTGAGCATCTCGTCGGCGACCTTGTCGGTGCAGCGCGACCAAACGTCGACCACCTTGTTATACTTCTCGCCCTGAGTGATCAGACCGTCCTGATACTGTTGCTCGTACTGCTTCACCTGGTCATGCGCTTCGGCAACAAGTCGGCGCTTGGCCTCGGGTATGATCAGATCGTCCTTGCCGAACGAGATTCCGGCCTTGCACGCCTGCGTGAAGCCCAAGGTCATCAGATGGTCGCAGAAGATCACCGTCTCCTTCTGGCCGCAGTGGCGATAGACTTGGTCGATCAGGTTGCTGATCTCCTTCTTGGTCATCGCTGCGCTGTCGACGGGATTCTCAGCGAATGGGTTGATCAGGTCGAACCCTATCGCGGGATTGCGTGGCAGGATCTCGGACAGCAGCATCCGCCCGGGGGTTGTCTCGACCCGCTGCACGACCGGGTTGCCATCGCTGTCGACCGTGTGATAGCGCGCTTTGACGCGGGCGTGCAGCGACACCGCCTTCGAGGCGAGCGCCTGCTCGATCTCGCCGATGCTGGTGAACGCCATGCCTTCGCCCTTTTCGCCCGGGCGATCCATCGTGATGTGATAAAGGCCGAGCACGATATCCTGCGACGGCACGATGATCGGTTTGCCGTTGGCGGGGCTGAGAATGTTGTTGGTAGACATCATCAGCACCCGCGCTTCGAGTTGCGCCTCGAGCGACAACGGCACGTGGACGGCCATCTGGTCGCCGTCGAAATCGGCATTGAACGCGGTGCAAACGAGCGGGTGCAGCTGAATCGCCTTGCCCTCGATCAACACCGGTTCGAAGGCCTGAATCCCGAGACGATGCAACGTCGGCGCCCGGTTCAGCAAGATGGGATGCTCGCGGATGACTTCCTCGAGGATGTCCCAGACCTCCGGCCGCTCTTTCTCGACCATGCGCTTGGCCGCCTTGATAGTACTGGCGAGACCGTAGAGTTCGAGCTTCGAATAGATGAACGGCTTGAACAACTCGAGCGCCATCTTCTTCGGCAGCCCGCATTGGTGCAGTTTGAGCTCGGGACCAACGACAATGACCGAGCGGCCCGAATAGTCGACCCGTTTGCCGAGCAGGTTCTGACGAAACCGGCCCTGCTTGCCCTTCAGCATGTCCGAAAGCGACTTCAGCGGCCGCTTGTTGGCGCCGGTGATGATGCGGCCGCGCCGGCCGTTGTCGAACAGGGCATCGACGGCTTCTTGCAACATGCGCTTCTCGTTGCGCACGATGATGTCGGGTGCGCGCAGCTCGATCAGGCGCTTGAGGCGGTTGTTGCGGTTGATGACGCGGCGATAGAGATCGTTGAGGTCCGAGGTCGCGAAGCGGCCGCCATCGAGCGGGACCAGCGGCCGCAATTCCGGCGGGATCACCGGAACAACTTCAAGGATCATCCACTCCGGCCGGCTGTTCGACTCGATGAACGCCTCCACGAGCTTTAGTCGCTTGACGAGCTTCTTGCGCCGCGCCTCGGAGCCGGTTTCCCGCAACTCGTCGCGCAACCTCTTTTTCTCGTCGTCGAGATCAATAGCCGCCAGCATCGTGCGCAGCGCCTCGGCGCCAATCGACGCGGTGAACTGGTCGTCGCCGTAATCGTCCTGGGCCTTCAGATAATCTTCTTCTGAGAGCAGCTGATGCTGCTTCAGCGAAGTGAGCCCCGGCTCGATGACGACGTAGTTCTCGAAGTAGAGAATTCGCTCGAGATCCTTCAGCGTCATGTCGAGCAACAGTCCGATCCGACTCGGCAACGACTTCAGAAACCAGATATGAGCCACCGGCGAGGCCAGCTCGATATGGCCCATGCGATCTCGCCGAACCTTTGAGAGCGTCACTTCGACGCCGCACTTCTCGCAGATGATGCCGCGATATTTCATCCGCTTGTACTTACCGCACAGGCACTCGTAATCCTTGATCGGCCCGAAGATCCGGGCGCAGAACAAGCCGTCGCGTTCGGGCTTGAACGTCCGGTAGTTGATCGTTTCCGGCTTCTTGATCTCGCCATAAGACCAAGAGTGGATCCGCTCGGGGCTGGCGATCGAAATGCGGATCTGGTCGAAGCTTTGCGGCCCGCTGACCTGCCCAAAGATGTTCATCAACTCGTTCATCAACGACCCCTCTCGCGGTCTGTGTCATGCCCGCCGCAGCAGGCATCCAGAGCTGTATCCCCCGGGCTTCCCGTACCCGCCGGCTTGAGGCGTTGGGAGAAACGCAGGGTGACCGAAAAGAAAACCGTCACGCGCCTGTCTGGGACGAGCCGTCAGTAGCTGCGCTGCTCCAGCTCGACGTTGAGACCGAGCGAGCGCAGCTCCTTGACCAACACGTTGAAGGATTCGGGGATCCCGGCCTCAAAATTGTCATCGCCTCGGACAATCGCCTCGTAGACTTTGGTCCGGCCGGACACGTCGTCCGACTTGACCGTCAACATCTCCTGCAACGTGTAGGCCGCGCCATAGGCTTCCAGCGCCCAAACTTCCATCTCGCCGAAACGCTGACCCCCGAACTGGGCCTTGCCGCCGAGTGGCTGCTGGGTGACGAGGCTGTAGGGCCCGATCGAACGCGCGTGTATCTTGTCGTCGACGAGGTGGTGCAGCTTCATCATATAGATGTACCCAACGGTCACCGGCCGATCGAAAGGCTCTCCTGTGCGGCCGTCGACCAGGGTCACCTGCCCCGATGAGGAAAGACCCGCCTGCTCGAGCATCTCGACGATATCCGCCTCCCTAGCGCCGTCGAAAACGGGGCTCGCGACCGGAACCCCGTCGGCGAGGTTACTGGCGAGATCAGCCAGATCGCCTGCCTCCAAAGTCTCGATCTCGCCGTTCTCCTCACCGCGGTACATCTCGCGAAGGAGACCGCGGAGCTCCCCGTCGGCGGCACCGCGCTTGACGTTGGCGAGCACTTCGCCGATGCGCCGGCCGAGCCCGGCCGCAGCCCATCCGAGATGAGTCTCGAGGATCTGGCCCACATTCATCCGGCTCGGCACGCCGAGCGGGTTCAACACGATATCGACCGGCGTACCGTCTTCGAGGTAGGGCATGTCCTCGCTCGGGACGATGCGCGAAATCACACCCTTGTTGCCGTGGCGGCCCGCCATCTTGTCCCCGGGCTGCAGCTTGCGCTTCACCGCGACGAAGACCTTGACCATCTTCATGACGCCGGGCGGTAGTTCGTCACCGCGCTGCAACTTCTCGACCTTGCTTTCGAAACGGGAGGTCAGGCCGGTGACGGCATCCTCCATCTGCTTTCTCAAACCCTCGATATCCGCCATTTTGGCGTCGTCGCGGATTGAGATCTGCTTCCACTGTGCGGGCGCATACTCGGCCAGCACCGCCTCGGTGATCTCCGTTCCCGATTTCATCCCTCGGGGGCCGCCGACTGCGATCTCGCCGAGCATCAACTCCTTGAGTCTGGCCGCGAAGCTGCGCTCGAGGATTGAACGTTCATCGTCGCGGTCCTTGGCGAGCCGCTCGATCTCGGCGCGCTCGATCGCCAGGGCGCGCTCGTCCTTGTCGACCCCGCGCCGCGAGAAGACGCGGACTTCGACAATTGTGCCCGAGACCCCGGGCGGCAGGCGCAGCGAGGTGTCGCGGACGTCGGAGGCCTTTTCCCCAAAGATCGCGCGCAACAGCTTCTCCTCCGGCGTCATCGGCGACTCGCCCTTGGGGGTGACCTTGCCGACGAGGATGTCGCCCGGCTTGACCTCGGCACCGATATAGACGATCCCGGCCTCGTCCAGGTTCTTGAGCGCCTCCTCGCCGACATTCGGAATGTCGCGGGTGATCTCTTCCTGGCCGAGCTTGGTGTCGCGCGCCATCACCTCGAACTCCTCGATGTGGATCGAGGTGAAGACGTCGTCACGGACGATCCGTTCGGAGATCAGGATCGAATCCTCGAAGTTGTAGCCGTTCCACGGCATGAAGGCGCACAGGACATTACGGCCAAGAGCGAGTTCGCCCAGTTGGGTCGACGGACCGTCGGCGATGATGTCGCCCGCCATCACCGAGTCCCCCACTTTGACGAGCGGCCGCTGGGTGATGCAGGTGTTCTGGTTCGAGCGCTGGAATTTGAGCAGATTGTAGATATCGACGCCCGAAGCGGCGGTCGAAGTTTCCTCGGTCGCACGGATGACGATGCGGGTGGCATCGACTTGGTCGACAATGCCCGACCGACGCGTAATGATCGTAACGCCGGAGTCGCGGGCGACCGTCTCCTCCATCCCGGTGCCGACGAGCGGCGCTTCTGCTTGGATCAGAGGCACCGCCTGGCGCTGCATGTTCGAGCCCATCAGCGCTCGATTTGCGTCGTCATTCTCGAGGAACGGGATCAACGCGGCCGCCACCGAAACCAGCTGCTTTGGCGAGACGTCGATCAGGTCGATGTCCTGCGGCCGTTGCATGACGAAATCCCCGCCCTTGCGGCAATTCGTCAGGTCAGCAACGATCCGCCCTTCCGCATCGGTTTCAACATTGGCCTGGGCGATGGCAAACCGGCCTTCGTCCATCGCCGAGAGGTAGATGACTTCGTCGGTGACCCGGCCATCGACTACTTTGCGGTACGGACTTTCGATGAAGCCGTACTGGTTGACCCGAGCATAAGTCGCCAGACTGTTGATCAGGCCGATATTCGGGCCCTCCGGCGTTTCGATCGGGCAGATCCGGCCATAATGGGTCGGGTGCACGTCACGCACCTCGAAGCCCGCGCGCTCGCGGGTCAGGCCGCCCGGCCCAAGCGCCGACAGCCGGCGCTTGTGGGTGATCTCAGACAGCGGGTTGGTCTGATCCATGAACTGCGAGAGCTGCGATGATCCGAAGAACTCGCGCACTGCCGCCGCCGCAGGCTTGGCATTGATCAGATCGTGCGGCATGACCGTATCGATCTCAACCGAGCTCATGCGCTCGCGGATCGCTCGTTCCATCCGCAACAAGCCGACGCGGTACTGGTTCTCCATCAGCTCGCCGACCGAACGAACCCGCCGGTTCCCCAGGTGATCGATGTCGTCGATCTCACCCCGACCATCCTTGAGCTCGACGAGCACCTTGACGATAGCCAGGATGTCGGCCTTGCGCAAAACGCGTACGCTGTCGTCTGTATCGAGCGCGAGTCGCGAATTCATCTTGACCCGGCCAACTGCCGACAAGTCATACCGTTCGGAATCGAAGAACAGGCCGTTGAACAGCACTTCCGCCGTTTCCAGCGTCGGCGGCTCGCCGGGGCGCATCACGCGATAGATGTCGATCAGCGCATCTTCGCGCGTGGCGTTCTTGTCGAGGGCGAGAGTACTACGGATATAAGGGCCGACGCTCACGTGATCGATGTCGAGGACCGGTATCTCGGTGATCCCGATCTCGATCACTTGGGTGAGCGCCGCAGCGGTGATCTCGTCGCCGGCTTCGAAATAGACCTCGCCGGTCTCCTCATTGATCAGATCCGAGGCGAAATAGCGGCCGATCAACTGCTCGTCACCGACCAAAATATCGGTCAGACCCTCCTCGCGCAGGCGGCGCGCAGTCCGCGGCGTCACCCTCTCGCCCTCGCCGAGGACCGCTTCACCAGTGCGCGCATCCCGCAGTTCGCTGGTCAGCTTGCCCTTGAGCCGATCCGGATCGAACGGCGTCATCCATCCCTGCGGCCCGCGCCGGAAGATCACCGCGCCGTAAAAGAACGACAGGATTTCCTCCTTGGACATCCCAATCGCCTCGCCGGGCTGCAACGAGCCATTCTCGGCCTTGCGGCGAGCCCGCAGCGCCTCAGTCGCTGCATCGTCGAGAGCGAGCAGCAGGGTCGTTGCCGGGAGCTTGCGGCGCCGATCGATGCGCACATAGACATGGTCCTTGGCGTCGAACTCGAAATCGAGCCAGGAGCCGCGATAGGGGATGACCCGGGCCGCAAACAGGTACTTGCCGGAAGAGTGCGTCTTGCCCTTATCATGGTCGAAGAAGACACCCGGGCTGCGATGCATCTGCGAGACGATGACGCGCTCGGTGCCGTTGATGATGAAAGTCCCGTTCTTCGTCATCAGCGGCATGTCGCCCATATAGACGTCCTGCTCCTTGATATCGCGGATCGAGCGCGACCCGGTATCCTCGTCGACATCCCAGACGACGAGACGGAGCGTGACCTTTAGTGGTGCCGCGAAAGTGATGCCGCGCTGCTGGCACTCATCGACCTCGTATTTCGGCGTCTCCAGCTCGTAACGGACGAATTCGAGTTGGGCGCGCTCGGAGAAATCGCGGATTGGAAAGACCGATTTGAAGACCTCCTGCAGCCCGACATTCGCCCGCTGCTCGGGGATGACACCCATTTGCAGAAAATGATCATATGAGCTTTTCTGGACCTCGATCAGGTTCGGCATCGGCGCGACTTCGGGAACGCGCCCAAAGGTCTTGCGGATCCGCTTTTTTTCCGAAAACGATCTAGCCATAGATGCTCCTTGCTGCGGGCCCTCAGCTCCGGACCCGATCTCGATGACCGAGCGGCGGACCGCCAACTATTTGGGCAGCGGCCCTGCCCACGCGGTTTTCACCGCAACTTTCGCGCCAACCCGAATACGTTGTCGCCGGACGACAAAACCCGGCGTGCGCGATGGCTCGCGCCCCGGGTTCGGTGGCCTTGGGCATAACGGTCGACCGCGATCGACCGCCCCGATGTGACAAAGATCGTGACAGGCCTACTTTATTTCGACAGTCGCACCGGCATCTTCAAGCTGTTTTTTGATTTTTGCCGCCTCTTCCTTGTTGACACCTTCCTTGACCGGCTTGGGCGCCGCCTCGACGAGATCCTTGGCCTCCTTGAGGCCGAGGCTGGTGATCGCGCGCACTTCCTTGATCACATTGATCTTCTTCTCGCCGATCGCGGCGAGGATCACGTCGAACTCGGTTTTTTCGGCCGCTGCCTCGGCCGCGGGCGCCGCCGCTCCGCCTGCGAGCGCCGCCACGGCGACCGGTGCGGCAGCGGAGACGCCCCACTTTTCTTCCAACATCTTGGAGAGCTCCGCCGCCTCGATCACGGTCAAAGTCGACAGATCATCCACCAGTTTTGCCAAATCCGGCATCTTCTACTCCTGACTTCTGAAATTACGGTGTGTCACTGAGCGGGATCGGCCGCCTCTGACGAACCTTCCGCATAGGCGGCAAGAACACGGGCGAGCTGCGCCGCGGGTGCCTGAAGAACGGTGGCCAGCCGCGCCGCCGGAGCTTGAAGCAGACCGATGAGCCTTCCTCGCAACTCGTCGAGCGAGGGTAGGCTGGCCAGCTCCTTGACCCCGGCCGCATCGAGCGGCCGGCCTGCGAGCCCGCCACCGATGATCGTCAGCTTGTTATTGCGGTTGGCGAACTCGACGACGACTTTGGCCGCCGCGATCGGGTCGCGCGAAAAGGCGATCGCCGTCGGGCCGGTAAAAAGCGGCGCCAGTGTCTCGAACGGGGTGCCGGCAAGGGCGCGCCGCGCCAGCCGGTTCTTGGTTACGCGGAAGCGCGCTCCGGCGCTGCGCACCTGTCGGCGCAGCTGAGTGACTTCGGCGACATTGAGCCCGGTCTGGTGGGTTACGACCATGCAGACGGTGTCACCGAGATCCTGCTGCAAGGTCTCGACCAGCTGTTGTTTTTGCGCTCGGTCCACTCCCGTCTCCGAACTCGGCCCGCGCGGCACGCGGGCTGCCGACGGACCCGTTGCAGATCGCCTCGCTTAGGGCCTTGCCTCCTCGGCAAGACCCGACAGCTCGACCTTGACCCCCGGGCCCATCGACGAGCTGAGGCTCACCTTTTTGATGTAGGTGCCCTTAGCCCCGCTCGGTTTGCCCCGGGTGATCGCGCCGACAAAGGTGCGCACATTATCGGCCAGCGCCGCATCAGTAAAGCTTGCTTTGCCGACACCGGCATGGACGATGCCCGCCTTCTCGGCGCGAAACTCGACCTGTCCGCCCTTCGCGGCACGGACGGCCTCTGCGACGTTCTGCGTGACCGTGCCGAGCCGTGGATTGGGCATCAAGCCGCGCGGCCCGAGGATCTTCCCCAGCCGTCCCACGAGCGACATCAGATCCGGGGTGGCGATCGCCCGGTCGAAATCGATCTGCCCGGCCTGAACCTTCTCCGCCAGATCCTCGGCCCCGACCACATCGGCACCGGCTGCTTCGGCGTCCTTCGCGCGGTCGCCGCGCGCGAACACCGCGACCCGGACGGTCTTTCCGGTGCCGTGCGGCAGCATCACCGCGCCGCGCAGGTTCTGATCGGGCTTGCGCGGATCGAGATTGAGGTTCATCGCGATCTCGACCGTCTCGTCGAATTTTGCCGATGCGCGGCTCTTAACCATTCCGATCGCATCCTCGAGCGGGTGAGCAACCGTCGGATCGACATCTTGATAGGCTTGTTTAAGGCGTTTTCCGGTTTTCGCCATCTCATTCACTCCACAATTTCAAGCCCCATCGACCGTGCCGAGCCGATCAGCATGCGGCACGCCCCGTCGATATCCTGGGCATTGAGATCCTGCATCTTCTGCTCAGCGATTTCGCGGATCTGCGTCATCGTCACCCGGCCTACCGTACTGCCCTTTCCGGTCGTCGGGGAGCCTTTCTCGATACCCGCCGCCTTTTTGAGAAAATAGGAACTGGGCGGACTCTTGGTGACAAAAGTGAAAGAACGGTCGCCGTAGGCCGTGATTACCACCGGCACCGGCATACCGGGTTCCAGATTTTGAGTCGCCGCGTTGAACGCCTTGCAAAATTCCATGATGTTGAGCCCTCGTTGGCCAAGGGCCGGGCCAATCGGCGGCGACGGGTTCGCCTTGCCGGCGGGAACGTGCAACTTGATGATGCCGACAACTTTCTTTGCCATAGCTGACTCTTTCGGCTCAGCGCGCTAGCAGGGACGTAGCAAGGGGGCCCAGCATGCCTCATACCTTTTCGACTTGCGAATATTCCAGTTCGACTGGGGTCGCCCGCCCGAAAATCGACACGGCGACCTTGATTCGCGCCTTTTCTTCGTCGACCTCCTCGACGAGACCGTTGAACGAGGTGAACGGCCCATCACAGACGCGGACCTGTTCGCCGACCTCGAAGGTCACCGACGGCTTCGGCCGCTCGATCCCTTCCTGGACCTGGCGCATGATGCGCATCGCCTCGGTATCGCTGATCGGGGCCGGCCGACCGCGGCTGCCGAGAAACCCGGTGACCTTGGCGGTGTTCTTGACGAGGTGCCAAGTCTCGTCGCTCATATCCATCTTGATCAGCACATAGCCTGGAAAGAATTTGCGCTCCGCGCTGACTTTGGCGCCGCGCTTGATCTCGACGACCTCTTCGGTCGGGACGAGGATCTCCTCGAACAAATCGGATAGGCCCTTCTGCTCGGCCTGCTCGCGGATTGAGGCTGCGACCTTCTTCTCGAAGCCCGAGTAAACGTGAATTACGTACCAACGGTTCGCCATGGCCAAACGCCTGAGATCCTAATGTCCTACCCCAAAGACGAGCCGCACGCCGGCGGAGAGCGCCTGATCGACCAGAAAGAAGAAGGCAGCCGCGACGAATACCATCGCGAAGACCATCGCCGTCGTCACCATCGTTTCCTTGCGGCTCGGCCAGGTGACCCGCGCTACTTCCTGGCGCACCTGCTGAATAAATTCGGTGGCACTCGTCTTTGCCATGCCTGCTGACCTCGAAGGCGGGGGTTATGCTCACCTATATGGCGCCTCGCCCGGCCGGTTCCCAGCAGGGAGCGAGAGAACACCTCAGGCGTTGGCAGGAGTGGAGGGGCTCGAACCCCCAACCCCCGGTTTTGGAGACCGGTGCTCTACCAGTTGAGCTACACTCCTGTACCGATCAGCTGCGATAGTGCGGCCCCGCTATTTGATGATTTTGGCGACGACGCCGGCGCCGACGGTGCGGCCGCCCTCGCGGATCGCAAAGCGCAGCCCCTCATCCATCGCGATCGGGGCGATCAGCTCGATCTCCATCGAGATGTTGTCGCCCGGCATCACCATCTC
>DATNKF010000013.1:0-17544 GCA_035603555.1 Allostellaceae bacterium | reverse complement strand
GGTCTACTCTCGAATTTTCGGCAAGGCAGGAGGTGGAGATGGGCAATATCAACGCCAGCGTCGATCTCCGCCGGGATGGCGAGATCGCGATCGTCACCGTCGACAACCCGCCGGTCAACGCGCTCAAGCATGAGGTCCGCGCCGGCCTCACCGAGGCGCTGCGCCAGACCGCCGAGGACGCTGCGGTCAAGGGGGTAGTGATCGCCTGCGCCGGGCGCACCTTCTTCGCTGGCGCCGACATTACCGAATTCGGTAAGCCGCCGCAGGCGCCGGGACTCGGCGAGGTCATTGCCGCGATCGAGGCAATGTCAAAGCCGGTGGTCGCAGCACTGCATGGCACTGCCCTGGGGGGCGGCTTCGAGCTGGCGCTCGCCTGCCATTTCCGCGTCGCCGTCCCTTCGGCGCGCGTCGGCCTGCCCGAGGTCAAGCTTGGCCTCCTGCCCGGCGCCGGCGGTACCCAGCGCCTGCCGCGCCTGATCGGACCCGAGAAGGCGCTCAAGATGATCGTCACCGGCGACCCGATCGAGGCTCGCGAGGCGCTCGCGGACGGGGTCATCGATGAGATCGTCGAAGGCGACCTGGCCGCGGGGGCAATCGCTTTCGCGCGCCGCGTCGTTGCCGAGGGCCGACCGCTGCGGCTCGTCCGTGACCGCGAAGACAAGCTTGTGGCGGAGGGCTTTGCCGATGCCGCCGAGACGCTGACCCGGCGGCTGCACGGCCGCGATGCACCGGCCGCTTGCGTCGAGGCGGTGCGCAACGCCATCACCCTGCCCTTCGAGGAAGGGTTGAAGCGCGAAGGAGAGCTGTTTCGCAAGCTGGTCACCGGCGATCAGTCAAAGGCGCAGCGCCACATCTTCTTCGCCGAGCGCGAGGCGGCGCGGGTGCCGGGCATCCCGGAAGGAACGAAGCCGCGACCGATCACGTCGGGCGCAGTCATCGGCGCCGGCACGATGGGTGGCGGCATCGCGATGTGCTTCGCCAACGCCGGCATCCCGGTAACGATTGTCGAGACCGGCCGCGACCTCCTGCAAAGGGGCCTCGATCGGGTCGCCGCCAATTATCGTGCGACGGTATCGCGCGGCGGGCTCGGCGCCGATGAGATGGAACGCCGGATGGCGCTGATCAGCGGCGTCACCGAGTTCGATGCGGTCGGCTCGGCCGATCTCGTGATCGAGGCGGTTTTCGAGGAGATGGACCTCAAAAAGCGGGTTTTTGCCGATCTCGATCGGGTGGCAAAAGCTGACGCGGTGCTCGCCACCAACACCTCCACACTCGATGTCAACGAGATCGCGCGAGCGACTTCGAGGCCGCAGGACGTGCTTGGCATGCATTTCTTCAGCCCGGCAAATGTCATGCGACTGTTGGAGATCGTGCGTGGGGCGGCAACGGCACCCGATGCGCTTGCCACCGCGGTCGCCCTCGGCCGGCGGATCAGCAAGGTGCCGGTCACCGTCGGCGTGTGCTACGGGTTTGTCGGCAACCGCATGCTCGCGCGCCGCTCGGTCGAAGCCGAGCGCTTGCTGCTCGAAGGCGCGCTACCGCAAGAGGTCGATGCCGCGGTCACCGGGTTCGGGTTTCCGATGGGGCCGTTCGCAATGGCCGATATGGCCGGGCTCGACGTCGGCTGGCGTATCCGCAAGGGGCGCGGCGAGCGCAACGCGATCGAGGACGCGCTGTGCGAGGCCGGGCATTTCGGCCAAAAGACCGGCAAGGGATATTTTCGTTATGATTCCGGATCGCGGACCCCGGTGCCCGATCCTGAGGTCGAGCGGATCATCATTGACGCCTCGACCCGGCTCAACCGTCCCCGGCGATCGATCGCGCAGGAGGAGATCGTCGAGCGCATGATTTTCCCGATGATCAACGAGGGTGCGCGCATTCTTGAAGAGGGCATCGCGACGCGCCCCGGCGACATCGATGTGATCTGGGTCTATGGCTATGGCTGGCCGGTCTGGCGCGGCGGCCCAATGTACTATGCCGATCAGTTGGGGCTGGCTCACATCCGCGACCGACTGACCTTTTATGCGGAAAGCTCCGGGGACGACACCTTGCGGCCGGCCGCGCTGATCCGCCGCCTCGCCGCCGAGGGGAGCGGCTTCGCCTGACCGATAGTTTGCCATAATCGAGCAGCATAGTAGAGCCTGGTTCGACCTCCTGCAGGGTCGCCGGATCGGAACGAGACTACAACCTGAAGGAGAATTTGCTGCAGATTCGCTGTATTTTTGTCACCGACCGATCGACGACACAACCGAAGCGCGTGTTTGATTTCCGGAACGCTGCAGCGCCCGTCGGTCTAGGAAGGTGCTCCTTATCCGAAAAATGGGCTAAAACGGCCGGCAGCGCGTAATTTTGAACTGGGAGTTCGCCTGATGGATCTCCGTTTCACCGCCGACGAGCTTGCGTTTCGCGACGAGGTGCGGGCGTTCTTCCGTTCCGCCTTGCCGGACAGCATTCGCGACAAGCTTGTCGCCAACAAGGGGCTCGCTAAGGATGACATCGTCATCTGGCAGCGCATCCTCAATCAGAAGGGCTGGGCGGTCGCCAATTGGCCGATCGAATGGGGCGGCACAGGCTGGACACCGGTTCAGCAATACATGTTCCAGGAGGAGCTGCAACTGACCCCGGCGCCGCAGCCGCTCGGCTTCGGCGTGACGATGGTCGGGCCGGTGATGATCGCCTTCGGCTCGGAGGAACAGAAGAAGCATTTCCTGCCGCGGATCGCCAATCTCGACGATTGGTGGTGTCAGGGGTTTTCCGAGCCGGATGCGGGCTCCGACCTCGCCTCGCTGCGCACTTCGGCAAAGCGCGACGGCGACCACTATGTGGTCAACGGGCAAAAAACTTGGACCACCCTGGCGCAGCACGCCGACTGGATCTTCTGCCTGGTGCGCACCGACCCGCAGGCCAAAAAGCAGGAGGGGATCTCCTTCCTGCTGATCGACATGCAAACGCCGGGGATCACGGTTCGCCCGATTGTCACGATCGATGGCGGGCGCGAGGTCAACGAAGTGTTCTTCGATGATGTCAAGGTCCCGGCCGAGAACCTCGTCGGCGAAGAGAACAAGGGCTGGGACTACGCCAAATACCTGCTTGGGCGCGAGCGTACCGGCATCGCCCGGGTCGGATTCTCCAAGGAGCGCATCCGGCGGATCAAGGAGCTCGCCGCGACCGAGCGCGCCGGAGACAAGCCGCTGATCGAGGACGAGCGCTTTCGCGAGAAGCTCGCCGCGGTCGAGGTCGAGCTGAAGGCGCTCGAGATGACCCAGCTGCGGGTCGTCGCCGCCGAGCGCAACCGGGTCGGCAACAAGCCCGACCCGGCGTCTTCGATCCTCAAGATCAAGGGCTCGGAAATCCAGCAGGCAACGACCGAGCTGGTGCTCGAAATCGTCGGTCCCTATGCGATGCCGTACCAGCCCGAGCACGACGAGGAGGAGCGCTGGAACGAGCCGCCGATCGGACCTGAATGGGCCGGCCCGATCGCGCCCACCTATTTCAACACCCGCAAGGTCTCGATCTACGGCGGCACCAACGAGATCCAGAAGAATATCATCGCCAAGGCTATCCTCGGGCTGTGAGCTCACATGAAGCCCCTCACCCACCAAACCTTGCGGGCTTGGTCCCCCCTCTCCCGCAATGCGGGAGAGGGGCTCTCAGACCGTGCGCCATCTGCCTCGCAGCCCCTCTCCTGCATTGCGGGAGAGGGTGCCGAGCGTAGCGAGGCGGGTGAGGGCTACGGTGAGGGCAGGGAGGAGGCGTAGGCGATGGATTTTGATCTGAGCGAGGAGCAGCGGCTGCTCAAGGAGAGCCTCGACCGCCTGATCGGCGACCGCTACGCGTTTGAGCAGCGTAAGAGCTACGCCCAGAGCCCGGAGGGCTGGAGCCGCGAGCTGTGGGCTCAATATGCCGAGCTCGGCCTGCTCGGGCTGCCTTTCGCGGAGCAATATGGCGGCTCGGCCGGCGGTCCCGTCGAGACGATGATCGCGATGGAGGCTTTCGGACGGGCCCTGGCGCTCGAACCCTTCTTCGCAACAGTAGTGCTGGGCGGCGGGTTTCTGCGACATGGCGGCAGTACGGAACAGTGCGCCGATCTCATTCCCAAGATTGCCGACGGCAGCCTGACCTTTGCCTTTGCCCAGACCGAGCGGCACTCGCGCTATGATCTCGCCGACATTTCGACGGCGGCGGTGCGCGACGATGCGGCCTGGGTGCTCGACGGCGAAAAGGGGGTGGTGCTGCATGGCGACACCGCCGACAAGCTGATCGTCACCGCGCGTGTCGGCGGCGGGCGGCGCAACCGCGACGGCGTCGGCGTCTTTATCGTCGATGCCAAGACCGCCGGAGTGTCGAGGCGCGGCTATCCCACCCAGGATGGTTTGCGTGCCGCGGAGGTCACCCTGGCGGGAGTGCGGGTCGGGCCCGAGGGTGTGCTCGGGGAGCCTGGCGCGGCGCTGCCGCTCGTCGAGCGGGTCGTCGACGAGGCGATCGCGGCACTGTGCGCCGAGGCGGTGGGCGCGATGGCCTCGATGCACGAGCTGACCCTCGACTATCTGAAGACGCGGCGCCAATTCGGACGCGAGATCGGCAGCTTTCAGATCCTCCAGCACCGTGCTGTCGACATGCTGATCGCCTTGGAGCAGGCGCGCAGCATGGCGATGTTCGCAACGATGATGGCCTCAGAGGGAGACGCCGCGGAGCGGCGCAACGCGCTCTCGGCCGCAAAGGTGCAGATTGGCCGTTCCGCCAGGCTGATCGGCCAACAGGCGGTCCAGCTGCATGGCGGCATCGGCATGACGATGGAGTACAAGGTCGGCCATTACTTCAAACGCACCACGATGATCGACACGATGTTCGGCGATGCCGACTTTCATTTGCGGGAGCTCGCCCGCCGCGGCGGGTCGCCGGCCGGATAAGGCTGTCCGCCGAGGTGATACTCGCCTGCCCGGTTTGCCGCATCCATTATCTCGTCGACGAGCACGATCTGAACCGGCCGGCGGGGCGCACCGTCCGCTGCGCGAGTTGCGGCCATACCTGGCGCCAGCCGCAACCTCTCGTGATCCACGACCGAGAGCCGGCGACGCGCATCGAACCGGGGCTCGGCGTGCCGCCGCGACCCGGCCGCTTGCCGGTGCCAGCCCCGCAACGACGCCCGCGCCGCCGGTCGGCGGTTAGTTGGGTCGTGCTCGGCTTGGTGTTCGTGTTGCTCGCCCTTGCCGTCCTCGCCGTCATCATCGCTCGCGGCGACGTCGTCGCGGCGTGGCCGGCGGCCGCCCGGCTCTATGCCTTGGCAGGGCTGCCGGCGATACCGTCCGGTCCCGGGCTCGAGCTGGGAGTCATTCCGGCACGCACCGCCGACGGTCTGATCATCGAGGGTAGTATCACCAACACTGGGACCACGGCGCGCGAGGTGCCGCGATTGCGGGTAGCATTGCGCGACCCGAACGAGAACGAGACCCAGTTCAAGATTATCGATCCGCCTACAGCGCGGCTGGGGCCGGGCGAGTCCGCGCATTTCAACACCTCGTTCGACAATGCCGATGAGACCGCCACCGTCAAGGTATCGTTCGCCCCACGCTGAGCCTTGGACCAGGAGGAATTGATGGCGCGCATTCTTGTTCTCGGCGCCGGCTTTGCCGGTCTGTGGAGCGCGGTGGGCGCCGCACGTGCACTCGACGAGTTCGGAATCTCCCGCGAAGCCGTTTCGGTAGCAGTGGTCAATCGCGATGCCTGGCACGCGATCCGCGTGCGGAATTACGAGCCCGATTTGCGCGATGTCAGGGTCGCACTCGACGATGTGCTCGACCCGGTCGGGGTCGAGCGGGTCGCGGGTGAAGTGATCGGCATCGATTTCGCCAACCGGCAGGTTGTCTGCGACATCCAGGGCGGCAAGCGCACTTTGGAATACGACCGACTGATCTTCGCCCTCGGGAGCCGCCTGGTGCGTCCCGATATCCCCGGATTGGCACAGCACGCCTTCGATGTCGACACCTATCAGGGTGCGGCTCGGCTCAACACGCATATCGATGCGCTGCCGGAGCAGCCGGCTTCGTCCGGGCAATACACCGCCCTCGTCGTCGGCGCGGGTCTGACCGGCATCGAGGCCGCAACCGAGCTCGTCCCGAAGCTGCGTTCGGTGCTGGCCCGTGCCGGCCGAGACGCGCGAACGCCGCGGGCGCAAGTGATCCTCGCCGATCGACAGCCCAGGATCGGTTCTGACATGGGCGACGGCGCTTGTCGTGTGATCGCGGAGGCGCTCGCCTCGCTCGGGATAGCGACGCGCACCGGCGTCTCCCTCGCCGCCGTCGATGGCGCCGGAGCGACGCTGTCGACCGGGGAAGCAATCCCGGCGGCGACTGTCGTCTGGTGCACCGGAATGCGCGCCAGCCCGCTGACGGAGCTGTTCCCGGGGACCCGCGACCGGTTCGGCCGGCTGTCGGTTGACCGCTTCATGAAGCTCGAAGGCATGCATGATGTCTTTGCCGCGGGCGACGCTGCCTGCGCCCCGCTCGACGACTACCATCCCTCGGTGATGTCGTGCCAGCATGCGCGGCCGATGGGTCGCTTTGCCGGCCACAACGCGGTCTGCGACCTGCTCGGCCGGCCGATGCTGCCATTGCGCATCGACTGGTACGTGACCTGTCTCGATCTCGGCGCGTGGGGTGCGGTGTACACCGAAGGCTGGGATCGTCGCGTCGTCGCCACCGGGGAAGTGGCGAAGCGGACCAAGCAGCTGATTAACTGCCGGCGTATCTATCCACCCAGCACGCGGGATCGGCGCCAGATCCTCGACGCCGCGGCGCCGGTCGTGCAGATGCCGCCCCTGCAGTCTCGATAGCCTGGCACGCAGGGAGGGGCGATGCCCAAAGACGACCCACGACGACGCTACCTGGCCAATCTTCAAGGCGAGGTCGACGGCGCCGCACTCTACCGGACCCTGGCGGAAACTGAGAAGAACCCGCAACTGGCCCAGGTCTACCGTCGTCTGGCGGCGATCGAGGAGGCTCACGCCGAGTACTGGAAGAACCACATCGCGGCAATCGATCAGCGGGTCCCAAAGCTGCGTCCGGGCTTTCGGGCGCGCGCGCTCGGATGGCTCGCCCGCCGCTTCGGCCCGGCCTTCGTGCTGCCGACCGTCGACACGCTCGAGCATCTCGACAGCGGCACTTACGACGCGCAGCCGGAAGCCGTCGCCGGCGGATTGCCGGCGGCCGAGCGCTCGCATGCCCGCATCATCGAGGCACTCGCCTCTGGTGCGCCGGGGGCACTCAGTGGTGCCGCCCTGGCGCGTCTGGAGGGTCGGCACCGTGGAATGGGAGGCAACGCGCTGCGCGCCGCGGTACTCGGCGCCAATGACGGGCTTGTCTCGAACATGAGCCTTGTCATGGGAGTCGCCGGAGCCGACCTGGCACCTCACGCAATCCTCGTCACCGGTCTCGCTGGACTGCTGGCCGGCGCCTTTTCGATGGCGCTCGGCGAATGGCTCTCGGTCAACACCGCGCGAGAATCCGCTCAGCGGCAAATCGCGACCGAGGCTGACGAGCTCGAGCAGGTGCCCGAGGAAGAGAAGGAAGAGCTGTCGCTGATCTATCAGGCGAAGGGTCTACCGGAGGATCTGGCCAAATCGTTGGCTGAGCGATTGATCGCCAACAAGAAGACCGCGCTTGACACCTTGGTCCGGGAGGAGCTCGGCATCGACCCCGAAGAGCTCGGCGGGTCGGCATGGGCGGCTGCCAGCACATCGTTTCTGCTCTTCGCAGTCGGCGCGATCTTTCCGGTGGCGCCATATTTCGCTTTGGCCGGGCTGCCGGCGATCGTCGCCAGCCTGCTGGCGAGCGGGGTGGCTTTGTTTCTGATCGGAGCAGGCACGACCCTGTTTACCGGGCACGGCCTGGTGTTTTCCGGGATGCGTCAGCTGCTGGTCGGCGTCGCCGCCGCCGGCGTGACCTTCGGCCTCGGTAAGCTGATCGGGGTTGCTGTTACCGGTTGAGGCGAGTGCGGGCGAGAAACTCCGCCCGGGCGAGCCGACGCTGAAGTGCCAGCCGCTGGCCGACGGTGAGCGGACGGCCCAAACCGCTGACGCGCAGCCCGTCGACGCTCAGGCGGCTACCGTCGAACAGCAGCAGATGGTCGAGGCCGGTCTCGTCGAGCGTCCAGCTGCGCACCGGCCCGGTGTCGATATGGATAAACCCCGAATGCGGGTACCACCCGACGCCGCCTCGCTGCATTGCACGAGCCGCGTTCATTGCCTCGGCGAGCTTCGACCCAAGGCTCACATCGAGCGCGCGGCCATAGATGTGCTGGCTGTGCTCAGCCACTCCGAAGGTCGTGCGCGCGAGCATCGCGTTGGTCTCGGCCGTACGATAGGCCGAAAGGATCGTCGCGCTGCTCTCGCTCACCGCATCAAGGATATCGGCCAGAAAATCGATCACGCCGACGTCCATTTGGATCTTCTCTCCGGAATGATGGTCTCGGAGAAAGGTGCAGAGTTCTTCCATCACCCGGTCGATAGGACCGCGGTCGTTGCGGTAGGTGCCTTCGAAGGTCTCGCCCGTATGGCTGTTGACGAGGCGGAGACGGCGTGGAGCCGGCGGCCGCGAAACTGCGCGAGCACCCGACGGCCACGCCGCCAATCCAGCGCAAAAAAGGAGAAAGCGACGCCGATCCACCGACCTCGGCCCGATTCAAGGCTCAGAACCGTTTCAGCAGGCGTTCTATGTAATCGAGCTCGATCTCCGGGCGAAAGCGCTCGCCGGCGCGACGACGGAGCTCGTCCAGGATCTCCCGGGCTTTCTGCAGCGGGTTCTGATCTGGTATCCTCACGTCCCCCTGATCGAAGGTGCCATTGTTCGACATCGGCCGACCGAGCGGGTCGCGCCCGACAGGATCGCGCGGCTCGCGGTCGGTGGCCCCAGCCTCCTCGTTACCCGGATTAACGCTACCCAAGCGGCGCTGCAATTGCTGTGCGAACTCGCGCGCGGCCTGCTGCAATTGGTCGAGCGCTTCAGTTTGAGGCGCAATCGCTTCACCCGGCTGCTGCCGTCGAAGCGCCTCGGCCGCATCGCGCATCGCGCGCTCGGCCCGTCCCAGAGGGTCCGGTATGTCGCCGAACCCGTCGCCGAGCCGACGCATCATGTCGCCGAGCATGCGCCGCAGCCCCTCTTGCTTGCCGGCAGCATCGCCGGTCTCCGCGGTCGGGTCCTGCGCTTCACCCCCCTGCTGGCCGCGCTGACCCATCCGGCCCTGCTGGGCTTGCTGCTGCGCTCGGAAACTGCGGTCGAGCAGCTGTTGCTGGCGCTGCATGAGCTCGTGCATTCCGCGCATCATTTGCTGCGCCTCGCTCGAGCCGCGTTGTGGCGTCTGTCCAGGCTTCGCCATACGGAGATTTTCGAGCATGTTTTGCAGTTGCGACAGGAGCTCGCGCGCCTGATCACGCGCCCCGTCCCGCGCGAGCTCCCGCGCCCGGTCGATCATGCGCTGAAGATCACGACTGGTGAGGACCCGCGACGGATCGACGCTTTGCTCGGCCTGGTCCGGGTTGCGCGCCAGATTTTCGGCGAGAGCTTGCAAATAGCGGTCGAGCGCTTGCTGTAGCTCGCGCATCAAGCGCTCGACCTCATTATCCGGGGCGTTTTTCGCCAGTGCGTCCTGCAACTCGCGCTGCAGACGTCGCATCTCACGCTCGGCCAGCGACATGCTACCGTCTTCGATGCGCAGCGCCGTGTCCCACAGTAGTTGCTCGACTTCGGCAACTGACTTTTCGTCGTCATTCAGTCGTAAGCGCTGCTCTGCAAGACGAAGCCCGAGGAAGACGATCGTATCGTCGCGATAAAGCCGCGGCCGTTCGCGCAAATCGCCCAGCGTATCGGCCACCAGCGATCGCGCTCCAGGGTCAATCACCAGTTCCTTGCGCTGGTCGATTATGGCGCGCGCGATCGGATGATTGAAGACCCGCTCCGGCAGTTTCATTCGGATCGGCTCACTCTCTCCAGCCTGGCCCAGCGCATCAATGGCAACGAGCCGGATTTCGACCGGCAAGCCGGCCCAAGGATGCGGCGACAAATCGTGATAGTTAGTGGCTTGAGCCTCCTTGAGATGCAATCCCGGCAGAGGTTCCTCGATTTCGATGGTCTCGTCGGGCTTGCCACCCTCGCGTCTGATGATCGCCTTTACAGCTTCGACGCCGTAGTCGTCACTCGTCTGGTAGTCGATCCGCAATGCCGCGCGCGTGGTCGCCTCGGGCGATTTCGCGAAGGCGGCTTTGGGCGGGTTGTCCGGAATGATCTCGATCGACCAGTTGCCGAGCACAGCGCCCGCCTGGCTCACTTTGAGCTGCTTGCCGACCGTGAGCGTCGCTGCGAGCCGAAAATTCTGCTTGTCGACCGCGTCGAAATCACGGACCTCAACGTCGGTCGTGAGATGCGGCACGCTAGCGCCGCCATGCACCTGAGCCAACAACGCGCTGCCGATCGGAATGCCGACCGTCTCTCCCGTACCCGCCCGCAAAAACTGCGGTGGCAGTCCGGTGTATTCGGGAGGCGTAACCCAGATGTCGAGGCTCCCGGCAAGCGCCTCTGACCCTCCGGGCAAGGCGGGCGTAAGGGCACGCGCTAATCGATCGCGCCAATCGATGCCGGCGTCAATTGTACCCAGCAGCAATAATATGAGGAGTACGACGCGCAATCCCCAGCGATCGCGGCCGGCAAACCCGGCAGCGGGAAAACCGACCCGCAGCCGGCGCGTCGCCGCCTCCATTCGCCGGCGATGGGCCTGCCACAGCTGTGTTGATTGCGTATCGAGAGGAGCGGCAGGGCGATCGGCGAGCGCCTGCAATGGCCGATGTTCGAGCCCGCTCTCCAGTTCGATGCGGCGGCGCGCGGCGGCTTGGTCCGGGACGGCCACCCCACGGTTCGCCACAGCGAGGGCGACCACAAACGCAGCGCCGAAGCCGAGCAGTAACGCGGCGTGCAGCAGTCCCGGCAGGCGCGGCAAAAGATCGAATAAACCCACCGCGAAAAAAACTCCGAGCGCCGCGAGCGCGGGCCAGCACGCCGGCCAGACCCGCTCCCACAACAAGGCGGCGCGGGCCAAGCGCAGGCGGAGCGAGAACCGGGCCTCGGGGTCGGGAGAGCGATCAGTCATGCCGCACCTCGTTTCCGTTCCGGCTGCGGTGCCGCCCCTGAGAGCCACGCCGGAACGGTGTCCAAAGACAGCATATCATCATAGGTCGGCCGCGCCCGGATAATGTCAAAGCGGTGGTCAGAGACCAATACTTCCGGAATAAGCAGCCGACTGTTGTAGGTCGAGCTCATGACCGCCCCATAGGCACCGGTCGCAGTGAAGGCGAGGAGATCGCCTTCGACGAGTGGCGGCAAATCACGATCGACAGCAAAGGTGTCGCCAGTCTCGCAAATTGGCCCAACAACGTCTGCGGGGGCGAGCACCACGCCGGGCGCCGGGTAGCGTACGGGTACGACATCGTGCCATGCTTCGTAAAGCGCTGGCCTGATCAAGTCGTTCATTGCTGCGTCGACGATCACAAAGCGCTTGACAGCACCCTCTTTGACAAGAACCACTCGGGCAACGAGCAGTCCTGCCTGGCCCGAGAGGACTCGTCCAGGCTCGAAAGTCATGGCGAGAGCGAGTGAGCCGAAGATCTCGCGTACAAGCCGGGCATAGCTTTTCGGATCGGGAGGAGCTTCGGCTCGGTAGCGGATGCCGAGGCCGCCGCCGAGGTCGATGCGGCTGACGGCACGCCCCAGCGTCCGCAATTCTCGGACGAGCTCGGCTACACGAATGAAAGCGCGCCGATAAGGATCGAGATCGACGAGCTGCGAGCCGATATGGACGGCGAGCCCGACTGGCTCGATGCCGGGGAGTTCCCCCGCGAGGCGATAGGCGGCGACCACCGCTTCGAAATCGATCCCGAATTTACTCTCTTTCATACCCGTCGAGATTTTGGAGTGAGTGCGCGCATCGACATCCGGATTGACTCGAATTGCCACTGGAGCAACTTGCCCCCGTGCGGCGGCGACTTCGCTCAGCCGGCGCAACTCCGGCACCGACTCGACATTGATCTGGTGGATCTGGGCGGCCACCGCCGCCTCCAGCTCGACTCGCGTCTTGCCCACTCCCGAAAAGACGATCCGTTGCGGAGGTACGCCCGCGGCAAGTGCGCGGCGTAGCTCGCCTTCGGAGACGACATCGGCACCGGCACCGAAGCCGGCGAAAAGGCGCAGGACGGCGAGGTTCGAGTTGGCCTTGACCGCGTAGCAAATGAGCGGACGCTCTGAGGCAAAGGCTTCGGCGAACCGCCTATATTGCGCGGCGAACGCGGCTGCCGAGTAGAGATAGAACGGCGTGCCAACGGCGGCTGCGATCCGCGAGATCGGGACCTCTTCGGCATGCAGCTCGCCGCCGATATGGCGGAAGAAATCACTCACTCGGATAAGGGCGCGGATAGGTTGCTGGCTCGCCCGGTGGCGGCTCCGGCGGTCCTTTCTTGCCGCATCCCGCCAGTACGAGGGTGAAGACGAGCGGTAGGAGCGCCAGATGACAAAACCCGCGCTCTCGCATTCGCCTCTCGGCCTGCGGCAGAGAAAGTGCGAAGGGACGCGTCCCGCCGCGTCCAAGGCGCGGGCTGAGCGTCATTCAAGAAACCTTTTCCGCGCTGCAATGATGGCGGCATGAACACATTCCGGGGCGGTCCCGCCGAGGCTCGTCCGGCTTGCCACAGAGCGGTCAAGGTCCAGTATCTCGTAGACCGCGGCGGTGATCGTGGGCTCGATTGCCTGCATCTCGCTGAGCGGCAGCTCGGCCAAGGTGCAGTTTCGAGCCTCCGCTCGCTTGACGATAACCCCGGTCGCCTGATGGGCTCGTCGGAATGGTAGACCGGCGACGCCCACGAGCCAATCGGCGAGGTCGGTCGCGGTGCCAAACCCGCGCTCAGCCGCCGCGCGCAGGCGCTCACGGTCGGGACGCAGGTCACGCACCATACCGGCCGTCGCAGCAAGGCAGAGGTCGAGCGCGTCGGCAGCCTCGAAAACCGGAACCTTGTCCTCCTGCATGTCCTTGCTATAGGCCAACGGGAGCGCCTTCATAGTGGTCAGCAGCGCGATCAGCGAGCCGTTCAGCCGGCCTGTCTTGGCGCGGACAAGCTCCGCCGCATCCGGGTTGCGCTTTTGTGGCATGATCGAGCTGCCGGTGGTGAAGGCATCGCTCAGCGCGATAAATCGGAACGGGTCGCTGCACCAGATGACGATTTCTTCGGCGAACCGGGAGAGGTGCATGCCTGCGGTCGCCGCCGCAGCGAGGAACTCGATCGCGAAATCGCGATCCGAGACTGCGTCGAGCGAGTTCGCCGCGGGATGGTCGAAGCCAAGCGCGGCGGCGGTCATATGACGATCGATCGGGAATGAGGTCCCGGCGAGCGCGGCAGCCCCGAGCGGCGACTCGTTGAGCCTGCGCCGGCAATCGGCGAGGCGGGAGCGGTCGCGCCCAATCATCTCGACATAGGCCATCAGATGGTGGCCGAAAGTCACCGGCTGGGCGACCTGCAGGTGCGTGTAGCCGGGCATCATCGTGGCGGTTTCCGCCTCGGCGCGGTCGATTAACGCTTGCTGCAGATCGCGCATCGCGGCATCGATCCGGTCGATCGCGTTGCGCAGCCATAGCCGCAGGTCCGTCGCCACCTGATCGTTCCGCGAGCGTGCGGTGTGTAGCCGCCCCGCCGCCGGGCCGATAAGCTCGGCCAGGCGGGCCTCGATGTTCAAATGGATGTCCTCGCGCTCGTCGCTGAAGACAAAGATCCCGCTTTCGATTTCCAACTTGATCTGGTCTAGACCGGCCGCGATCGCGGCCCCATCTTGCGGCGACAGAATGTCCTGCGCGACAAGCATGGCGCAATGCGCCTTCGATCCGGCGATGTCCTCTCTGTACAGGCGCTTGTCGAATTCTATCGAGGCGTTGATGCGGCGCATGATCTCTGCCGGCCCCCCGGTGAAACGACCGCCCCACAGTGGATTTGCCGAGACGGCCGCATCGGCATTGGTGGGTTTTTGCGCCCCGGTCACCGGTGGTCGTCCCGCTGGGAGGAGTAGATGATAAGATGGAGCCGCACTGCCGCCGTACTACTTCTACTTGTTCTGGCGGGCGCCGAGACCGCTGCGGAGAACGGCGCGGTCTCCGGAGAGCGCCCGCGACTCGGCGAGTTCATCCCAAGCTCGCCCCCCGTGCCAGCGCCGACGATTTCGCTGGTCGACCTTGCCGGTAACACCGTCAGCCTTTCTGAGTTTGCTGGCAGGCTCGTCCTCATCAACCTTTGGGCCACCTGGTGCGAACCTTGTCTGCGCGAGATGCCGTCTCTCGAGCGGCTGCAGTCGCGCCTCGGAGACCAGATCACAGTTGTCGCGATATCCGAAGATCGCGGCGGCGGTAAGACCGTCGAGCCGTTCATCAACAAGCTCGGGCTCAAATCGTTCAAGACCTATCTCGATCCGAAGAGCGATGTTGGGCGGGCCTTCAAGGTCGTGGGCCTACCGACCAGCTTTCTGATCGATCGGGAAGGCAAGGTGCTCGGCCGGGTCGAGGGGGCGGCGGAGTGGGATTCACCCAAGCTGCTGGAGGTCCTCAAATCCGTTCTGGGCGGTGACGAGGTCATCAAGGCGTCGTTCCGTAGAGTACGTCCTTGAGGAAGGCTCCGCCCCGCCGCAGCCCATTCTCGTCGATCGAATGGCCGACCCCGGGGCAGGTCAGTGTATCGACAGGGACACCGGCGCCGTTGAGCGCCACTTCCGCCGCGGCGAGCGATTCATAGGGGACAAGGGGATCGTCGGTGCCGTGAACGAGCAGCGTAGGGGGACGCGACCGCAGCTCGCTCGCCAAAAGCTCCGGGCCGAGCAGCCTGCCAGAGAAGCCGACAATTCCGGCAACCGGCTTCGTGCGGCGCAATCCGACAAAGAGCGACATCATCGTACCCTGGGAGAACCCGACGAGCGCCAGATCGGCGTCGTCGAGCGCCCGTTGCGCCAATGCATCGTCGATGAAGGCGTCGAGGAGTGGAGCGGCGGCGCGCACGCCGGCCAACACGGCAGCGGGGCTGCGATCTTGCGAACTGAACCACTGATAGCCGTAGGGCGCCATATCGCAGGGGAAAGGCGCGTTCGGCGACACGAATTCGGCCGTTGGCAGCAGTCGCGCCCAATAAGGCGCAAGTCCGATGAGGTCATTGCCGTCCGCTCCCAGCCCATGCAGCAAGATGACGAGACGGCTTGGCCTGCCGCCCGAAGCGGGCGGGCGGGACGGTCCCGACAGGGCAGGCATCATCGGTGGAGCCTCTCGACAGCCAAGCTCAATCCTTTACGGATACCCCGAATGAGGCGCCGCTGTCACCCGCGGCGGACCCAAGCATGATCTTGGAGCCCACGGTCACGCGCTTTGCGCCGAGCCCGACCGGTTATCTGCATCTTGGTCATGTCCGCTCGGCGCTCGAAGGCTGGCGGGCGGCGCAGCGTGCCGGGGGACGTTTTCTGCTTCGCCTCGAAGATATCGACCAGACCCGCTGCCGCAAGGAATATGCCGCAGCGATTATCGAGGATCTTTCCTGGCTGGGCCTCATGTGGGACGGGCCGGTCCGCAAGCAGTCGGAGCATTTCGACGACTACCGGCGCGCACTCGATCGGCTGGCGGCGACGGGCGTGCTCTATCCGTGTTTCTGTACGCGCCGCGAAATCCAGGACGAAATCGCACGCGCCGGCGGCGCGCCGCACGCTGAATTGGGGCCGCTCTACCCAGGAACTTGCCGCAGTCTCAGCACCGACCAACGGGCCAAGAGGCAGCGCTCCGGGCGCGATTACGCGTTGCGGCTCGATCTCGCTCGCGCGCTCGCTCTGACCGGTACGCTCGATTGGTTCGAGGACGGCGAGGACGGGCCGCGACGGCACCTGGCGGAACCCGCGCCCCTTGGCGATGTCGTTCTCGCCCGCAAAGACGTGCCGGCAAGCTATCACCTCGCCGTTACCGTCGATGATGCGATCCAGGGAGTCACCCTGGTGACCCGCGGTGCGGATCTGGCGGCGGCGACACACGTCCATCGGCTTCTGCAGGCGTTGCTTGGCCTACCGACGCCACGCTACCGTCATCATGAGTTATTGACCGACATGGCCGGACAGCGTTTGTCCAAGCGCGAGGGTGCACCGACAATCCGCTCGATGCGGCAGAATGGCATCAGCCCGGCCGAAGTCCTTGATCGAGCTGTGCAAACAGCGGGGCGAGAGGAGCTTCAATCCAGCGGGCGGTGAAGACCCGTCGCGACGTCGAGGTATTCCGGGTCATCCGGCCGCAGAAGCCCATGACGCACGGCGAAATCGAGCATCACAAGGTTGACGTTGAACTTGAAGTCGGAGGTGGCGCGGACGCGTTCGAGTATTGCCGACGCCGGCATCAGCTCGAAATGGACGATCTCGCCGTCGCGATTCTCGGGCACGAAATCGGGTGGCGTCTCGAGATCGTAAATGAAGAGCACATCGTCTCGGATACCTAGCCGCGTCTCCATACGGTAGGAGACGGCGCCGACGGGGATCGCATGCTTGATCAGCTGTGCTGGGATCGCGGCTTCTTCCTCGGCTTCCTTCACCAATGTCTCGTCAATACCGTGCCCGTTGCCGATCCCGCCGGCGACAAGGTTGTCGAGCTTGTCCGGCGCAATTTGCTTGTCGGGAGACCTCCTTCCGACCCACACACGCAGCCCGTCACCCTCACGCAGATACCCGTTGAGATGAACACCGTAAGCACGCGTCCCGAAGAACGGGACAGCGCCGCGATCGAGGTGAAAGACCGGCGGCATGCCCCAGCGCGGGGCGACATGAAAGGTTTCGTTACGCCATTTCGGGATTCTGTTCTCTGCAACGAGCACGTCCACCACGGCGTCGATCGCGCGGCTTACTGCCGTGGCGTCGCCAGTCGCCACCAGCCTGACCTCGTCCGTGCCGACTGCAAAAACATCAGAAAACCGCCTTAACAACGCAGCATTGTCGCGGCGCAACAGCCCGATCCGGGTGCCGGCAATAGTCAGTGGCACCACCCGCGCCGGATCATAGTTGTTGCAGGCACTGACGCGGTCGCGGAACGACATGGGACTAATACTCTGCTCGATCTGGGAGATGCCTCTGAGCGGCCGAGACGACCTCCACGCACACGATCTGTCGCAGGCACGCGGCAATGTAGTCCATGGTCTCGCGGCCGAGCCCGTGCATTTGGATGTCGATTGTCAGCTCTGATCGATCAGTCCCAGACGTCGAGCTCTGATAGAAGCACGGCACGAGACCGCGTTTGGCAAAGAGCTCGAGCACGCGCGCCATCACCCCAGGTTCGGCACGGGCATGAACTGAAAAACAAGCAGTGGCGGGAAGATCGTCGTCAGCGTCGGTCGCGGCAAAGAGCGACATGGGGATGGTCCTCGGCGGGAAGAAAGCGAATGGGCAGAGCCCGGACCTTCTGAGGGTCCGGGATCGTAATTCGCCGATCCGGCCGGCCATGTCTCGTTGTCGGTGC
>DATNKF010000012.1:0-3143 GCA_035603555.1 Allostellaceae bacterium | reverse complement strand
AACGGACGGAAACCCCAGAAAAACTCCGGATGCCGGTTTTGTAAACCGAAGGTCGGGGGTTCGAATCCCTCACCCGGCACCATTGCCTCAGTTGTCCGGGCCGGACAGGGTGAGCGCTCTATCCTCCCGCTGCTTACCGATTTCCATTTTTATCTGCACATCTCCCGTGCCGCAGGGAAGCGGGCGCCGATCGTCGCGCCGCTTGGAATGATTTCGCCACCGGGTGTGTTGGCAAGGCAGAGGCGGACGCGTCGTTTCCGCACCCGGTACTATGGAGAAGCCGATGAAGTACCGAGTCCTTGTGACGGGGATGGCCGCGCTGGCGATCGGCGCCCCGGCTCTGGCGGATGCACCGACGCCGCTGCACCCCGACCCCGGCCATTCTGCTGCACCGCCAGCGGCCGAAATCCTCGCCCAGGCCTACCCGGCGCCGCCGTCTTATCCGCCGGCACCGCCGCCGGCCTACCCATCCGCCGTCACGCCGCCGGCCCCACCGCCGCCATCTTCATCGACCGCCGGTCTGGCGCCTAACCCGCCGCCGCCTCCCGAGGCGGAAACGCCGCCGCCCGCGCCGTCGCCGACCTTTGTGTGGGAGCCCGGGCACTGGTACTGGAACGGCGTGCAATACCAGTGGCAGTCAGGGCGGTACATCGCCAAGCCGACGACGACGGCAACCTATACGCCGGGACATTGGGAGCAGCGTCCCGAGGGCTGGCTGTGGGTCGGTGGCCAGTGGAACTATGGCGCCCAGCGGCCGGGAGGGTAAGACCCGCTGATTTACTTGAGACCAGCGCTGCCGCCAACTCGGCCGGTCGGGTTCGTCACTCCCGGTGATAGGGATGGCCGGCGAGGATCTGCTGGGCGCGGTAGAGCTGCTCGAGCAGCATGCCGCGGACCAGGAGGTGGGGCCAGGTCATCGGCCCCAGCGACAATGTTGCCTCCGCGCGGTCGAATACTGCCGCGCCGAGACCGTCGGCGCCGCCGATTGCGAAGGCGAGCTCAGCTACACCCTGATCGCGCCATGCTGCGAGCCGCTCGGAGAGAGCGCGGCTCGACCACAGCGCGCCGCCCTCGTCGAGCGCGATCAGACGCGCCCCGGCCGGCAACGCTTCAAGGATCAGCTGTGCCTCGCGGGCCTTTAGCGCCGCGGCAGGCAATCGCTGCCGCACCTCTATTTCGACGACCGCGGGGGGCGGAACGATCCGCGCGGCATAGAGCCTCTGGAGCTCGGCGAACGGACCGGCCCGCAGCCTGCCGACGGCGAGGAGGCGGAGGCGGATCGGCGCGGTCCCCGGCCTACTGCCGCGCCGCCGCGCTGTCAGGCAGCGCTTCCCCCCACATCTTTTCGAGATTGTAGTACGACCGGACCTCGGGCCTGAACAGATGCACGATCACGTCGCTCGCGTCGATCAGCACCCAATCACCCTGGGTCTTGCCTTCCACCGAGATCCGCATTCGCCGCGACAACACCTCTTCGAGATGCTCGGCCAATGCCAGCACCTGCCGGGTCGAACGGCCGGTGGCGATCACCATCTGATCGGCGATGGTCGTCTTGCCGGCGAGCTCAATGGTGACGACGTCCTCGGCCTTGCCGTCCTCGAGCGTCTTCAGGACGAGCTCGAGGAGTTCGCCTGGCTGGGGCGCCGGAGGGCGAGCGGGCGTGCGGGTGCGGGGCGTGAAAGTGGCGATCGTGGACAATGCGGGTCTCTGCTCCCTGAAGGTCTGAGATAAAGTCGTCGTTCGCTCGGCACGGATCCGGGCCGCCGAGCGAGGATCGAGCCGGCTGTGGAAGAACACCCAAGCCGGAGGATTGATCTCCGCCAATCGGCGCGACGCCGAGGGCGGCACGCGCTGCCGGGCAAAGCTTCGCGCCGGCAGCCCGGCGAGCGCCTTTAAAGAATAGGAAGGGCGGTCGAAGACAGCAATTGCGACCGTTCGAAAGATCTCGCGCCAGCGCTGCCAATTGCGCAGTTGAACGAGATTGTCCGCACCCATCAGCCAGACGAAGCGCAGCTGCGGAAAGCGGCGGCGCAAGGCGTGAAGGGTGTCGGCGGTATAGGTCGATCCGCCCAACCGGCTTTCGAGATCGCTGACGATGATGCGCCGATGCCCGGCAACGACCCGCCGTGCCTGGTCCAGCCGAACCGCGAACGGCGCCATGCCGGCAACCGGCTTCAACGGGTTCTGTGGCGAGACGAGCCACCATACCTCGTCGAGGTCGAGGCGCTCGAGGGCGAGCAGGCTCAAATGCAGATGGCCGCCATGGGCGGGGTTGAACGAACCGCCCAAAAGCCCGATGCGGCGATGCCGGCGGGCGTTCGACCGGCTCTCACCAAGGGCGGTCAGGGGCGCACCTGCCCGGTGCCGCGCACGAGGTATTTGTAGGTCGTCAACTCGGCCGCACCGACCGGCCCGCGCGGCGGCAGTCGCTGAGTAGAGATGCCGATCTCGGCACCCATGCCGAACTCGCCGCCATCGGCGAATTGGGTCGAGGCATTGACCAACACGATGGCGCTGTCGACCTCGCGTAGAAACCGCTCCGCGACAGCCTGATCTTCGGTCACGATCGCGTCGGTGTGATGCGAGCCGAAGCGCTCGATATGGGCGATCGCCTCGGCGGGACCGTCGACGACGCGGACCGCGAGGATCGCGTCGAGATATTCTGTCCGCCAGTCCTGCTCGGTCGCCGGCGTGACCGTGTTGTCGAGAGCCAGAACCTCGGGGTCGCCGCGCACTTCGCAACCGGCGACGCGTAGATCGGCGAGGATCGGCGGCAAGATCGCCATCGCCACTTTGCGGTCGACCAGCAGGGTCTCGGTCGCGCCGCAGATCGACACCCGCCGCATCTTGGCGTTGAGCGCAATCGCCCGCGCCTTCTCGGGGTCGGCGGCGCCGTCGATATAGGTGTGGCACAGCCCTTCGAGATGGGCGATCACCGGTATCCGGCTCTCGCGCTGAACGCGCTCGATCAGCGAACGTCCGCCGCGCGGCACGATGACGTCGATGAACTCGGTCATGCCCAGCATCATGCCGACCGCGGCACGATCGCGCGTCGCCACGAGCTGGACCGCAGCCTCGGGCAGGTCAGCGGATTTGAGGGCGTCGCGGACGGCGTCGGCAATGACCCATGAAGAGTGGAAGCT
>DATNKF010000011.1:0-5376 GCA_035603555.1 Allostellaceae bacterium | reverse complement strand
CGACGGCGAGCAGCGCGCCAACCGGCAAGGTGGCGCCGGCCGGTGCCACGATCCGCCGCAAGACGCCGCCGTCCGAAGCTTCGACGACGTTGGTGATCTTGGTCGTCTCGATCTCGAGGATCTCTTCACCCTCGGCAAAGCGCTGGCCTTGCTGCTTGAGCCAGCCCAGGACCTTGCCCTCGGTCATGGTCAGGCCCCATTTCGGCATCGTGATCGCGGTGATCGCCGGGTCGGCCATTGCGCCTCCAATTCTTCGACGTCATTGCGAGCATCGCGAAGCAATCTCGGGCAGGACGCTCCGACGTTAGCGAGATTGCTTCGTCGCCTCCGGCTTCTCGCAATGACAACCTCAGCGTCCGTAACCGTGGACTTCGCGGATCGCGGCGGCGATCCGCTCCGGGCTCGGGATGTAGAGCTTTTCGAGCGAGGGCGCGAACGGCACCGGCGTGTGCGGGGCCGTCACCCGCTTTACGGGGGCCTTGAGCGCGGCAAAAGCCTGGTCGGCGACGAGTGCCGCGATGTCGACCGCCATGCCGCAGCGCGGGGTCGCCTCGTCGACGACGACGAGCCGGCCGGTGCGCTCGACACTCTCGAGGATCGTGTCCTCGTCGAGCGGCGAGGTCGTGCGCGGATCGATCAGCTCGCACTCGATCCCCTCCTTGGCGAGCAGCTCGGCCGCCTCGCCGGCGTAATGCACCATGCGGGAGAGGGCGACGACCGTCACGTCGTCGCCGTCGCGGACGATGTTGGCTTCGCCGAACGGGATCACGTAGGGCTCATCCGGGACCTCGGTCCGGAGGTCGTACATCAACTTGTGCTCGCAGAAGATCACCGGGTCGTCGTCGCGGATCGCCTGGATCAGCAGACCCTTGGCGTCATAGGCGTTGGACGGCACGACGCATTTGAGCCCGGGGACCGAAGTAAAGATGTGATAGGGGCTCTGCGAATGCTGGGCCGCCGCGCTGCGCCCGGCGCCGATCATTGTGCGGATGACGAGCGGGGTCTTGGCCTTGCCGCCGAACATGTAGCGGAACTTGGCAGCCTGGTTGAAGATTTGGTCGAAGCAGACCCCGAAGAAATCGGAAAACATCAGCTCTGCGACCGGGCGCAGCCCGGTTACCGCCGCACCGGCGGCGGCACCCATGATCGCCGATTCGGTGATCGGCGTGTCGATGACCCGGGCCTCGCCGAATTCCCCGATGAGGCCCTTGGTCACGCCGAGGACGCCGCCATAGGCGTCGCGCTGGCCCTGCGAGCCGGCGCCGCCCGCGACGTCCTCGCCGATGACGATAACCGTCGGATCGCGGCGCATTTCTTGAGCGAGGGCTTCATTGAGCGCCTGGCGGATCGATTTCTGCGGCATCGCGCCCTCCCTCAATACGACACGTAAACGTCGCTCAACAGATCCGCCTCGGCCGGGGGTAGCGCCGCCCGCGCCATCTCGACCGCGCGGTCGATCAGCGCCGCGACCTCGCCCTCGACGGCATCGAGTGCTGCCCCTTCGAGCAACCCCGCCTCGCCGACACGGCGGCGGAAGTGCTTGAGGCAGTCCCGCTCGTCGCGCAGGCGCCTGACTTCGTCCTTGCCGCGGTAGAGCTGCGCGTCGCCCGAGTGGTGGCCGTAAAAGCGGCAGGTATCGACCTCGATGGCACTCGGCCCGCCGCCCGAGCGGGCGCGATCGACGGCTTCGCGCGCGGCCTCGTGCACCTCGAAGAAATCGTCGCCATTGACCTTGACGCTAGGCAGGCCGAACCCGGCCGCGCGCCCGGCGATGTCGCGGCTGCCGACCGCGTAATCGTGCGGAGTGCCCTCGCCGTACTGGTTGTTCTCGAAGATAAAGATCACCGGCAATTGCAGCACCACCGCCATATTCATCGCCTCGAAGGTGGTACCCTGGTTCGACCCGCCATCACCGGTGAACGAGACTGCGACGGTGTCGCGCCCCAATGTCTTGGCGGTCAAAGCCGCGCCGACTGCCAGCGGAGGCCCGCCGCCGACGATGCCGTTGGCGCCGAGCATGCCGCGGTCGAGATCGGCGATGTGCATCGAGCCGCCCTTGCCGCCGCACAGCCCACCCTTCTTGGCGAAGAGCTCCTGCATCATCAGGACCGGGTCGCAGCCCTTGGCGATGCTGTGGCCATGGCCGCGATGGGTGCTGGCGATGTAATCCTTGGGGCCGAGATGGGAGCAGACGCCGACGGCCGAGGCCTCTTCGCCGGCATAGAGGTGGACAAAGCCCGGGATGCCGCCCTTCGAGAACTCTTCCTGCACCCGCTCCTCGAAATGGCGGATCGTGACCATGTCGCGATAGGCCTTCAACAGTTCTTCACGGCTCAGCTGCACGCTCTCCTCCCTACGATTTTCGCGCCGATGCACCGATTCTGCACGCTCGGCGCCAGTTCCACAATCCTCCGCCGTCAGCGGCGGCGGTGCAGGATTTCATCCAACGTGACCGGACGGAACCCCCAGACGTCGACGCCGACGTCGAACTGCCGCGGCTGCGGCTTCAGCCTGCCGTGGCTGTGGCCGTGCAGGTTGACCCAGCCCTTGCCCATACCGCGCCAGCTGCGAAACGGGTAGTGGCACAGCACCAGCGAGATGCCTTCCACGGCGATCTCGGCGTAGGGCTGCTCGCTTTCCCAACCGTCGAGTTCTCTGGTTGCCGGCGGATCGTTATTGCCGTCGACGAGATGCTTGCGGCCGTTGAGCCGCGCGAGAAGCTCCTCGACTACTTCCGGGCGCTGGCGAATGGCGAAATCGCCGAGATGCCAGACAACGTCGCCCGGTCCAACTGTCTCGTTCCACCGCTCGACCAGCGCCTCGTTCATCGCTGAGACCGAGGCGAACGGCCGGCGATAGAGCCCAAGCGCGCCGCCATGGCCGAAATGCGTGTCGCTGGTGAAAAAGATCGCCACGGGATCCCGGAGCCGTTCGTCGGCGGACTCAGGCAACCGTAATATCGGTCAGGGGAAAATCGTCGCCCTTGAACAAGATGGGCACATCGAGCGCGCGGGCGCACGCATAGGCAAAGCAGTCACCCATGGTGAGTGCGGCGGGGTGCCGTCCTCTGCCGTACCGTTCGAACGCCGTCAGGGCGCCGTGTCCGATTTCCGCGGTGATCGGAACGACCCGCACCGTGGCTCGCTCGAGGAAGCGGTCGAGGATCATCTCAGCTGCGCGGATCGGGACGTTGCACACCCGCGCGACCCCGACGACGGCCTCATAAAGTGCGATTGGCGAGGTGCAACGCTCCACAGCCTGTTCGAGGCGCTTCGTCAGGGCCGCAGCATCACTCTCCTCAACGAGGATCGCGACCATTGCGGAGGCGTCGACAAACATCAAATGTCGCCGGAAAGTTCGTCGAAGAATGCCTTGTCGGCGGGCAGCCCACCCGGTTTCGACAACGACTTCAGCTCTTCCTGGATCGGCTTCAGCCGTTCGATCAGCGGGATTTCGGATCGAACGCGCTCAAATTCATGCTCGACCGCTTCGCGAATGGTCTCGGTAAGGGTCTGGTGCTTGAGCTTTGCCAGCCGCCGAACCGCCTTGTCGGTCGCCTCATCTCTGATGTGGAAAGCCATATATACAACTCGTCGTTTGTCTACACGTATACATCAGATATGTAGATCGCTACGACCCAATCTGTCAACTCGCGCCTTGCGGGAAGCTGATGTAAAAGCATTTCAGATGAGCTGGTCGGGACAAGGGCCGGGCGGACGCCGCGGCTATCATCACGGCAATCTGCGCGAAGCGCTGATCCAGGCCGCCCTCGATCTGATCGCAAAAAAGGGTCCGGCCGGGTTCACCTTTGCAGATGCGGCGCGCTCGGCCGGCGTCAGCTCGGCGGCACCCTATCGCCATTTCCGCGATCGCGACGCGCTGATCGCAGATGTCGCGCGTCGCGGGTTCGAGCTGTTCGCCGCGCATCTCGAGCATGCCTGGAACGATGGGCGGCCGGAGCCGTTCGCCGCGTTCGAGAATGTCGGCCGGGCCTATCTCGCCTTTGCCCGCGACGAGCCGGCCTATTATTCGGCGATGTTCGAAGCGGGGCTCTCGCTCGACGATGATCCTGATCTGCGCGAGGTTGCCGAACGCAGCTTCGCGGTGCTGCGCACCGCGTCCGAAACCCTCTGCGCCCGATTGCCGGCAAACCGGCGACCACCCGCGCTGATGGTGAGCCTGCACATCTGGGCGTTGTCGCACGGCGTCGCGTCACTCTTTGCTCGCGGCGACAGCGGACGGCGCAGGCTCCCGATGAGCGCCGAAGAGCTGCTCGAGGCCGGGGTGCTCGTTTATCTGCGTGGGCTCGGTCTATTCGCCCCGCCGGAAGAGCCGGAGCACTGATCCAATTGCGCTTGACAGGGTCGAGAACCGTACATATGTGAATGTTACAAACATTCACATCGAGGCTGCAATGGATCTCGCGGCGCGTTTGGACGACATCGGCAAGCCGGCATGGATCGGGCTGACGATCGTCAGCTTCATCCTGTTCTGGCCGCTCGGTCTCGTGCTTCTCGGGTATCTCGTAGGGAGTGGACGAATGGCATGCTGGGCACACGGCAGCGGCGATCGCTGGCAGCGCCGTTTCGAACGGATGCAACAGCGGATGGACCGCATGCAAGCAACCGCCGAGCGGTGGAGCGGACGCGGCTACCAGAGTTCGAGCGGCAACCGCGCTTTTGACGAATACCGCGACGAGACCATGCGCCGCCTCGAGGAAGAGCAGCGCGAGTTCAAGGCGTTTCTCGACCGCTTGCGGCACGCCAAGGACAAGGTCGAATTCGATCAGTTCATGGCCGAGCGCCGTCGCCAGACGGGGCCCTCCGATCAGCCGCAAAGCGCCTGAGCGCAGCGCGACCCTCACCCCCCGTCGCTAGCGCGACGGTCCACCCTCTCCCGCATTGCGGGAGAGGGTGCTGAGCGCCGCGAAGCGGGGGAGGGTCCTTCTCAGACGGCGCCGCGCGCCCGTAACTCCGCTATCGCCGTTGCGTCATAGCCAAGCTCCCGCAGGATTGCCTCGGTATGCTCCCCTTGATCCGGGGTCGGCCGCAGCTCGTCGGGCTGCGGGTAGCCGCTCATATGGATCGGCTGGCCGACGATCTTCTGCGGCCCGAGCTTGGGGTGGGTGATCGGTTTGGCGATGCCGAGATGCCGGACCTGCGGGTCAGCGAAGGTTTGGTCGATCGTGTTGATCGGCCCGCACGGCACCCCGACCCTGCTCAACAACTCGACCCAGTAGGCGCTCGGATGCCGGCACATGATCTCGTTCAGATGCGCGATCAGCGCCGGGCGGTTCTTGGCGCGGGCGGCCACGGTCGAAAAATCGGGATTGCTGAGCAGGTCTTTCGCACCCGCCGCCTCGCAGAAACGCCGCCA
>DATNKF010000010.1:0-2591 GCA_035603555.1 Allostellaceae bacterium | reverse complement strand
CGCGTCTTCGACGGTGTGCTGAGCCATGTCGCCGGGGCCGGCAAGGTGTTCGCCAATCACCGCTTCGGCATGCCGGGGCGCACCGCCACCCAGCACGAGGACCGGCTTTATCCGGAAAACTGGTTCCCGTTCGGCAACGCGGTCGCGACCGACCCGTTCTCGCGCCGGTCCGGTGCCATCCTGCAGAGCCGACCGACCGACCCGCTGGTCATCGAGACCAACAGCTCGACCGAGTACTGGCAGAAGGGCGCCTCGCTCGTCCACACCGACCCGACCGGCCGCAGCGACGCCGATCTGCTGCCGAGTGTCCGGGTCTACATGATCGCCGGGACCCAGCATGGCGGTCGACCCGGGGTCGATCCCAGCCCCGGGCCCTGCGTCAACCCGCGCAACCCGCACAGCGCCACCCCGGCATTGCGTGCGCTCTTTCTGGCGCTCGAAGAATGGGTAAGGAACGGCGCGGCACCACCGGCGAGCCGCGTCCCGAGGGTCGGCGACGGCACCGCGGTCGCCGCCGAGAGCATCGAGATGCCGGCGGTGCCGGGCTTTGCCGTGGCACCCGGCGCCAACCTTATCGTCCCGCCGGTCGATTGGGTCGACCCGCCGGCGAGGATCGACAATGTCTACGGCACCCTGGTGTGCGCCGTCGATGCCGACGGCAACGAGATCGCCGGCCTGCGGTTGCCGCCGATCGCGGTGCCGCTCGGCACCCATACCGGGTGGAACGTCTACCGGGCGCAGCCTGGTGAGCTCGCCGACCGCGACGGCTCGTTCATTCCGTTTGCCCGGACCAGGGACGAGCGCGATGCGGCTGGCGACCCGCGTCCCTCGCTCGAGGAGCGCTACGGCAACCGCGACGCCTACGTCGCCGCGGTAGAGGCGGCGGCCGCCGCACTCGTCGCCGAACGCCTGCTATTGCCGGCCGACGCCGCCGCCTATGTCGAGACGGCGAAAGCCTGCGACCGGTTCTGAGCGGCGGCGGCGACCCCTGCCTTCGCGCCGCTCGGCGCGCGCTCTTATATCGAGATGAAGGTGTTGAGCTTGGCCCGGATCAGCTGGGCGATCTCGTCGGACACGGCGAGGCCTGCATAGCGGATTGGCCGGGCCTGAGTGTCGATGCTGCGGATATGGCTGGTCAGGATCGCGCCGGCGATAGGTAAGCTCGAAGGCAGGACGACGCTGGTGGGGAACGGCCGTACGCGCGACGTGATCGGACAGACGATTGCCAGGCCGGTGTTCTCGGTGAAAGCGGCAGGGGAAACCACTAGAGCCGGTCGCCGGCCGGCCTGCTCCCGGCCTTTGGTCGGATCGAAATCTGTCCAGATAAGATCGCCTGTGTCCGGCAAATAAGTCGAAGCCGTCATTCGTCGACGACCTCGCGGCCGACATCAGGCCCCCAATCAAAGGCTCCAGCATAGTCTGCCCGCCACTCTTCAGGGCTCTTGCCGCGAAACAGTTCCTCCAGAGTGAAATGCGGAACCGCACGCCGGATGACGATCTGCCCGTCATGCGTCTCGATATCGAGACGCTCGCCATTGCTGAGCCCAGCAGCCTTCACAATCTCGCCCGGGAGGCGAATGGCTAGACTTTTTCCCCACTTGCCAACGGTGACTTGCGACACCCTACCCTCCATGGTTGGATATTCCTATCATATCCCAGTCGGGTCGCGTCATCGAGGGTACGGTGAGGTGATCAGCTGCAGCTTGTGCTGAAGCTAGTGTGGGGGCAGCATCGGGAAACCGACCGCACCGATGGAGGGGAGGATGCGTTTCTACGGTCTTACGGGAAGGGCGGCCGCGGCGGCGCTGGTCGGCGGACTGATAGGCTCCGCCTTAAACCCGGCGTTCGGCCAGATCCTGATCGTCGGCAACGACGAAAAGCAGGGTTTTGACGAGAACGCCAAGCCGATCTTCAACGAGCCGGGCAAGGACACACTCTCAATCATCGACATCTCCAAGCCGGAGATGCCGCGGATTGCGGCGACGATACCGCTGGTCAACTCGGTCGTCGGCCCGCCGACCAACCTGGCGATCCACCCCTCGGGCGAGTTCGCCCTGGTCGCCAACTCTCTGGAGCCGGTAACGCAGGGCTGGGCGCACCGGCTGGACCCGGACAACAAGGTCTTTATTGTCGACCTGAAGGCGACCCCGCCCAAGATCATTGGCACCATTACGGTGGGAAAGCAGCCCTCCGGCATGGCGATCAGCCCGAAAGGCGACCTGGCACTCGTCACCAACCGCGCCGACGGCACGATCTCGGTGCTGTCGATCCGCGGCAAGGACGTTCTCGTCGCCGACACCGTGACGGTCGGAACCGGGACCGACAGTGTGTCGGCCGTCGCGATCACCCCCGACGGCAAGCGCGCGCTCGCCGTCAAATCGGCCGCCAACAAGGTCGCTCTGCTGTCGATCGACGGTCAGAAGGTCGTCTATGACAAGACCGACCTCCCCGCCGGGATCTTTCCCTATAACGTCGCGGTGACCCCGGACGGAAAGCTCGCGCTGACCGCCGATAACGGTTTCGGCGGCTCGTCGGACGGCAATGTCGATACCGTCAGCGTGATCGACCTCGAGGCGAGCCCGCCGCGGGTC
>DATNKF010000009.1:0-3544 GCA_035603555.1 Allostellaceae bacterium | reverse complement strand
GAGCCTCGATTTCGGCAACCAGCTACGGGTTCTCGATGCCGTCCGTAGGCTTGCCGAGACCCGAGCGCTGACCGTGCTGCTCTCGACCCACCACCCGGAGCAGGCTTTCGCCTGCGCCGACAAGGTCGCAGTACTGGCCGGCGGAGAGCTATTGCGGCTCGGGACGCCGGCTGACGTGATTACCGCCGAGACATTGCACGCGTGCTACTCCGTCGATGTCGCGGTTCTGCCGGTAGCGGACGGCCGGTACCGCGTTTGTGTGCCGCATTCCTATCTCGCCTGAACAGAACCGCCAGCGTTATTCGGCGGCGAGGCGCTTGGGCTCCTCGGCGTCTATCTCGGCGAGGATCTTGGGCGGCGACATCGGCAGGTCGCGCAGCCGCGTCCCAATCGCGGCATGGATCGCGTTGGCGACCGCGGCCATCGGCGGCACGATCGGCACCTCGCCGACACCGCGGACCCCGAACGGATGGCGCGGGTTCGGGACCTCGACGATCACGGGGTCGATCATCGGCATGTCGGACGCGACCGGACAGCGGTAGTCGAGAAACCCGGGGTTCTCGAGCCGGCCCTGCTTGTCGTAGATGTATTCCTCATTGAGCGCCCAGCCGATGCCTTGGGTTACACCGCCCTGGATCTGGCCCTCGACGTAGGACGGATGGATCGCCCGGCCGACATCCTGCGCGGCCGTATAGCGCAGGACGGTAACATGCCCGGTCTCCGGATCGACTTCGACATCGCAGACATGCGTCGCAAAGGCCGGCCCGGCTCCTTGTGCGTTGACCGACACCTCGGCGCCGATCGGTCCACCGGTGCGTGCCGCCTTGATGGCGATGTCGGCCAAGGGCAGCGGGTCGAAGCTGCCGGCGTTGGCACCGGCCGGTATAGCGCAGCCGTCCTTCCAGTCGACCGCGTCGGGGCTGATGTCCCAGATCATCGCGGCGCGGCGCTTCAGTTGGTCGATGACTTTCTCCGCGGCCTGCACGGTCGCCATGCCGGTCGCAAAGGTCACGCGGCTGCCGCCGGTCACGTGGGTGAAGCCGATCGAGGCAGTGTCGGCGACGATCGGCTTCACGCGCTCGATCGCGATGCCCAGCGTTTCCGCCGCCATCATCGCCATCGAGGCGCGTGATCCGCCGATATCCGGGCTACCTGAGGCGACGCTGATCGAGCCGTCCTCGTTGACATGCACCTGGGCGCTCGACTCGCCGCCGACGTTGAACCAGAAACCGCAGGCGATGCCGCGCCCCTGGTTGGGACCCAACGGTATCTGGTAGTTCGGGTGGTTTTTCACTGCGGCCAAGGTTTCGAGATAGCCGATGTTGGTCCAGGTCGGCCCGTGCACTGCTTTAGTGCCCTCCTTTGCTGCGTTCTTCTCGCGCAGCGACAACGGATCGATCCGTAATTCCCTGGCCAACTCATCGAGGCAGCTCTCGACCCCGAACGACGAGATCGGCGCGCCCGGCGCGCGGTAGGCCGCGACTTTCGGCCGGTTCGAGACGACGTCATAGCCGGTGATATGCACATTCGGCAGGTCATACATCGCGAAGGCGCACATGCAGCCCGGCTGCACCGGTGAGCCGGGGAAGGCGCCGGCCTGGTATTTGAGCACGAGCTCTGCCGCGACGATGGTGCCGTCCCGCTTGGCCCCGAGCTTGACGTCGATGACACCGCCCGATGTCGGACCCGTGCCCCGGAACACCTCTTCGCGGGTCATCACGATCTTGACCGACCGACCCGTCTTGCGGGACAGAGCCAGCGCCACCGGCTCGATGTAGACGAGCGTCTTGCCGCCGAACCCGCCGCCGATCTCGGCCGGGGTGACACGAATGCTGGCGATATCGATGTCGAGCAATTTCGCGCAATAGGCGCGGATCATGAACTGACCCTGGCTGCTGGCCCAGATCTGCACCTGCCCATCGGAAGCGGCCGAGACGACACAGGCGTGCGGCTCGATATAGCCCTGATGCACCGGCTTGGTCGTATAGCGCCGCTCGACGATGATATCGGCTTGGCGGAAGCCGGCAGCGGCGTCGCCCTTCGAAAAGGTCACCCGCTTGGCGATGTTCGATGGCTTTTCCGGCTTGGGCTCGACGCCCTGGGTGAAGAGATCCTCATGCAGCAGCGGCGCATGCTCGGCCATCGCCGCCTCTACATCGATGACGTGCGGCAACTCTTCGTACTCGACTTCGATCAACTCGACCGCTTCGGCCGCGATCGCCGGCGAGAGAGCCGCCACCGCAGCCACGGCGTGACCTTCGTAAAGCACTTTGCCCCGCGCCATGACATTGCGCGACAGATCACGGAAGTTCATCGGGCCCTCGCCGACGAAGGCCTCTTCCGAGCGGATCTCGGGAAAGTCGGCGGCGGTCACGACCGCCTTGACCCCGGCAAGTGCCAATGCCTTGTCGGCGTTGATCCCGAGGATGCGGGCATGGGCATGAGGGCTGCGCTTGATCTTGCCGTAGAGCATGCCTGGTACCGCCCGATCGGCACCAAAATTGGCGCGGCCAGTGACTTTCTCGACCCCGTCTGGACGGATGGGCCGGGTGCCGACAACCCTCAGGGTGGTTTCTAACGTCATTACGATTCGCCCTTCTTCATGTCTGCCGCGCTATCGTCAAACCGATCGTAATATCCAGATATCGGAATTATGCACTTGACAAAGTCGCGCTAAGTCCTTAGCTTATAGGTAGAAAATCGATGGACAAGCGCCATGTTGACCCTCAACAAAGTCTCCGCTCTTACCGAGGATGAAGCCCGCGAAACGATCGAGCGCATCTTGTGGCCGAACGGCCCGGTTTGCGCTCATTGCGGTGCCGTAGAGAACGTCACTAGGCTTCAAGGGCAAGCGCACCGTTCAGGCGTGTTCCAATGCAACAACTGTCATGAGCAATTCACCGTCACGGTCGGAACGATCTTCGAAGATTCGCATCTTCCGCTCCGCAAATGGCTGATGGCGTTCGCGCTGTTGTGCTCCGCGAAGAAAGGCATCTCAGCGCTCCAGCTTCAACGCGAACTCGACCTCGGCTCGTATCGCACGGCGTGGCACTTGGCGCACCGCATTAGACACGCGATGAGCAAAGAGCCTTTGGCCGGGCTGCTGAAGGGCACAGTCGAGGCAGATGAAACCTACGTCGGCGGCAAGCCGCGCAAGCCTGCTGGTCCTTCGCGCGGCACCGGAGAGCCGAAGAAGCGGCGAGGCGGCGGTCGGAGCACGCGTCACCGGACGCCGGTTGTAGCATTGGTCGAACGCGAAGGCGGGAGGTCTGTCGCTAAGCCGACGATCGACGCTACCGCGCAAACTCTATCGCCTATCTTGCGGACGCATGTCGATCTGAGCGCCACGCTGATGACTGATAGTTGGCGCGGCTATATCACGGTCGGTCGAGAGTTCGCGGGCGGGCATCACCGAGTCGATCACGGCGCTGGCGAATATGCTCGCGGCGAAGCGCACGTGAACACTGCCGAGTCGTTTTTCGCGTTGCTGAAGCGCGGTATCGTCGGCTCGTTTCATCACGTCTCGCCGGAGCACCTGCATCGA
>DATNKF010000008.1:0-2339 GCA_035603555.1 Allostellaceae bacterium | reverse complement strand
GGTAGGTTCCCGTCAGCGTGTTCAGAAACGCGACGATCGCTTCGACCTGCTGGTCCGACAGGATCCGGTCGAGCTGAGTGGCTCCCATCTTGCGGACCGCTTCGTCGAGGGTCGGCGTGCTGCCGTCGTGGAAGTAGGGCGACGTTGTCGCCACGTTGCGCAGGCTGGGCACGCGCAGGATCTCGGGGTTCGGCGAGGCGAGCGGGTGAAAGATGCCGTGCCGCTCGAACAGGTTGCCGCCTACATTCACCCCCTGATGACAGGAGACGCAGCCGATCGACTTGAACAGCTGATAGCCGTTCTGCTCCTCAGCCGAGAGCGCCGCTGCATCGCCACTGAGCCAACGGTCGAACCGGCTCCCCGGGGTCAACAGCGACCGTTCATAGGTTGCGATAGCATCCAAGAGGCTCGCACGGTCCGGCCCATGCCCAAAGGCCTTGCTGAATTGCTGCTGTATATCCGGATTAGCACTGAGCTTTCCAACAAGCTCCTCGATGCTTCTCCCCATGACTTGCTGATTCTCCAGCGCCGCCTCGGCCTGTGCCTCGAGTGTACGAAAACTGCCCTCCCAGTTGAGGCGAAAGCTGAGCGACGCGTTGAAGATTGTGCTCGTATTGAGCGGAAGCTTTGTTCCATCGATCGTCTTATCCTGCCGATTGGCGCTCGCTCCATTGGTGCGTATATCGTGGCAAGAGATACACGCGCGCGACCCGTCGTGGGACAAGCGGGGATCCGCAAAGAGGCGTTCCCCGAGGGCCAGCTTCAAGGGGTCGGCGGCAGGCGGCAACGGCACCGGCGTTATCGGCTCTTCACCGGCCGCGGCCTGTAGGCTGGCGGTTTGAGCCCGAGTTGCTTGAGCCGGTGCCACGAGGACCAGCAGCACCGCAAGACACCTTCCCACCCATCGGCGACGATCAGCGCCGATGTCTCGCATCTCTTGCGTACTCGATCTCGTAGCGAGAGACTCCGATGTCCTCGAGCGTTCGGTCGTCAATCATCCCCCAAGCCGCTTTGATACGGTGGATCTCCCGGTGGAGACGTATTCTCGACCATAGCCCGGCAAGGATCGAAGCGATCGAGCTGCTCCATGCGGGTCGGTCGGTAAAATCGGTTTGCTCGGCCTCCGCCCGTTCAGCGACGACGCGATCTTGTGTCGGAGCCCAATGGCCAAGACGCGCGGTCCGAACCGGTTCGAGGTGTCTGACGCGCTCTTTGACCGCTGCCGAACCTGGGTCGCTTCGGTTCGCGCGACTGCCGGCTTGGTCCCACGACCGACCTCCAAAACCCTCGAAGTCGCCATCTTCGTGATCAGACCGACCGCAGGCGGGCGTAGCGACAACATCGCCATGCCACGGCCTCTCATACCACATTGATCTCTCCCACTAGCCGTACTCAAAGGAGAGATTCTAGTAACCGTGCGCTACAGCATTGTTTCGCAGTTCGAGAACAAGGTTACGGCTGTAGTGTAGGACATCAGACGCGCTCGACCGGTAGGGCGAACACATAGCCGACGCCGCGCTCAGTTCGAATGATATTCGGTGCGCTCGGATCAGTTTCCAGCTTGCGCCGCAATCGGAGGATCTGGACGTCGATGCTGCGGTCGAAGATATCCTCGTGCATGCGGGTGGCCTGCAGCAGGTGCTCGCGGCTGAGCGGCCGCTGGGGTGCCTCGAGAAAGGCGGTCAGCAGCGCATATTCGCCTTTGGTCAGCGCGACCTCGGTTCCGCTGGGGTCGGTGAGACGCCGAGTGCGCCGCTCCAGCTGCCAACCACCGAACTTGCACCGGCCGCGCTCCGCATCCCGGCTAGACACCGCGCGTCCGGCCTCCTGCCGTCGCAGCACGGCGCGGATGCGCGCCAGAAGTTCGCGAAGGCTGAACGGCTTCGTGACATAGTCGTCGGCGCCCAGCTCCAGCCCGACGACCCTATCGATCTCGTCGCGTCGATCGCCGGTGGTAATGATTATCGGAACATCGGAGCGCGTTCTGATCTCGCGCAGCAGGTCGAACCCGTCCTCTTGTCCGAGCCGCAGATCGAGGATCACGAGATCAGGCTCGCTCGCGGTGAAATAACGGATCATTTCTTGCCGCCCCGAAGCAGGGACGGCGTGAATATTGTGTTGCTCGAGATAGTCGGCGACCATGTGCAGCATCACCGGATCATCCTCGACGATGAAGATGCGAGCCGGCCGATTGTCGGCTGCGCTCGTGCTCAGGTCGGATTGGCCAAATGCCGTGGTTCCGTTTCTGGCGCCTCGGCCGACATTTGGGGCGATCGCGTCGCCAGAGGTCAGACGGCGCGGGCCCATGACGCACTAACACTGGTGCCGGCCGGTACCGT
>DATNKF010000007.1:0-3479 GCA_035603555.1 Allostellaceae bacterium | reverse complement strand
GTCGTGGAAGGCGAGGACGTGCTCGTCCTCGTAAACCTTGTTGCAGGGGATTTCGCCGCGCAGGATTCGGGCGAAGACGTTGTCGCGGTCGTAGGTCATTATGCCTCCGTTCAGAGGTTTGCCCGCGCGCGCTTTTCGGCGATGCCTGAGGTGCCCTCGCGGCGGGTCAGCTCGGCGGCGACGTCCGCCGGAGAGACCCCGGCGGCGGCCCACAGCACCAGCAGGTGGTAGAGCAGATCGGCACTCTCGCCGACGAGTGCGCCCGGGTTATCCCCGACCCCCTCGATGATCGTCTCGACCGCTTCCTCGCCGAGCTTCTGTGCGATCTTCGCACGGCCGCGAGCGAAGAGCCTCGCAGTATAGGAGCTCGCCGGATCGGCGCCACGGCGCGACTGGATGACCTGCCACAGGCGGTCGAGGGCAGAACCGAGCTCGGCGGTCATGACTCAGCGCCGTACCGGGATGCCGCAAGCAGCTAGCCGCGCCTTGGCTTCACCGATTCGGTAGGTACCGAAATGAAAGATCGAGGCTGCGAGGACGGCTGTGGCGTGGCCATCGCGAATCCCTTCGACCAGGTGATCGAGCGTCCCGACGCCGCCCGAAGCGATGACTGGCACGCGAACGGCGTCGGCGACGGCGCGCGTCAAGGCAGTGTCGTAGCCCGATTTGGTGCCGTCGCGATCCATCGAGGTCAGCAGGATCTCGCCGGCTCCGTAATCGACGAGCCGGCAGGCCCATTCGATCGCGTCGATGCCGGTCGGCCGGCGGCCGCCATGGGTGAACACCTCCCACCCTCCGCGCGGCGACCGCTTGGCGTCGATGGCGGCAACAATGCACTGAGAACCGAATTTTTCCGCGGCTTCCCGGACGAATTCGGGCCGGGCGACAGCGGCGGTGTTGATCGACACCTTGTCGGCACCGGCGAGCAGCAGACGGCGGACATCCTCGACCGCGCGCACGCCGCCGCCGACGGTCAGCGGCATGAAGCACTCCTCGGCGGTGCGGCGGACCACATCGTACAGCGTCGCGCGGTCTTCCGCACTGGCGGTGATGTCGAGGAAGCACAGCTCGTCAGCACCCTCGCGATCGTAGAACCGCGCCTGCGCCACCGGATCGCCGGCATCGACGAGATCGACGAAATTGACCCCCTTGACGACCCGGCCATCCTTGACGTCGAGGCAAGGGATGACGCGCATCTTCAGCACGGCGCCTTCTCCGACAGCAAACGCAGTGCGGCGGCAGGATCGATCCGTCCGTCATAGAGGGCGCGCCCGCAGATCACCCCGGCTATGCCGTCGGCCTCGCATGCCTTGAGCGCGGCGATGTCGTCGAGCGAGGCGACCCCGCCCGAGGCAATCACCGGAAGCCGGATTTGGCGAGCCACACCCGCTACTGCTTTCGCGTCGATGCCGCACAGCGCGCCATCGCGAGCGATGTCGGTGTAGACGATCGCGGCCACTCCGCAATCCGCGTAGCGGCGACCGACCTCGACCACCCCGAGCTCGGTCGTCTCGATCCAACCTTCGATGGCTGCAAACCCGTCCCGGGCATCGATGCCGACGACGATCCTGCCCGGGTGATCGGCGGCGGCATCCCGCACCATCTCGGGGTCGCGCAGCGCCGCCGTTCCCAGCACGACACGGTCGATGCCTAGCGCCAACCAGTGCTCGATCGCTGCGCGGTCGCGGATCCCGCCGCCGAGCTGGATCGGGAGATCGACAGCGTTGCGGATTGCCGCCACGGCGGCGCCGTTCTGTGAGCGGCCGACGACGGCGCCGTCGAGGTCGACAACGTGGAGCCAGCTGAAGCCGGCGGCAGCAAACCGGCGGGCCTGCAAGGCGGGATCCCGGTTGAAGACGGTGGCGCTCGCCATATCGCCGCGGACGAGGCGCACGCAGGCGCCATCTTTGAGATCTATCGCCGGGAACAGGATCACGGCGGTATCGGCTCTTCTTCGAGGAGCTTGTAATAGTAATGGCCCGGCACGTTCCGTCCTTCGACCCGCGCATAGACGGGGTGCGTGCCCCAGCGGATGTAACCTAGGCCCTCATAAAGTCGGATCGCCGCGCGTTGCGTGTCGCGCAGATCGAGGTTGAGCGCGGCGAGACCGATCTCCTTGGCCAGACGCTCGATCTCGAGCACGATGCCGCGGCCGATGCCGCGGCGGCGCGCCCAGGGCGCAACGAAGGCGCTGGTCAAGGTTCCGGCGAATGCCTGCGCCTCGTTGTTGCGTGGCGCCCGGCTGAGCTGTGCCGAGCCGGCGATCACGCCGTCGAGACGGCCGACGACGAGCCGGCGCTCGGGGACGAGCAGCGTGCCTTTCCAGTAGTTTTCGAGCACCTGCCGCGGCGGGGGCTTGAGCCAACCGAACCCGCCGCCTTCGGTGATCGCACTCTCGGTTGCTTCGCAAAGATCGTCTAGATCGGTGCCGGCATACCGAACCACCCGTTCGACGGAAATCGTGGCGCCGGAGGTTCGCCCATCGGTCATGGGCGCCATCGCAAGAAGTTTCCGATCAGCCGCAGCCCCGCCGCCTGGCTCTTTTCCGGATGAAACTGGGTCCCCGCGAGATTGTCGCGCGCGATCATCGCCGTCAGCGGACCGCCGTAATCGGCGACGGCGACGATATCTGCAGGGTCGGCCAGGCGGAAGTGATAGCTGTGGACAAAATAGGCATGGGCGCCCGCCTCGAACCCGGCGAGCAGCGGATGAGACGCGCTCGGCTCGATCTCGTTCCACCCCATATGCGGGATCTTGAGCGCGGGATCGCGCGGCTCGATCGCCACCACCTCCCCGGCGATCCAGCCGAGGCCCTCGACCGTCTCGAACTCGCGGCCCCGGTCCGCCATCAGCTGCATGCCGACGCAGATCCCCAAAAACGGGCGAGCACGAACGATCACCGCCTCGCGTAACGCCGATTCGAGACCGGCTACTGCGGCAAGACCGCGGCGGCAATCGGCGAAGGCGCCCACACCTGGTAGGACGACCCGATCCGCGTCGACCACCGCTTCCGCCTTGTCGGTCACCTCGACCTGCGCGGAGATCCCAATCTCGATCGCCGCGCGTTCGAAGGCTTTCGCCGCCGAGCGCAGATTGCCCGAGCCGTAGTCGATGATCGCGACTTTCATGGCAGGCTGCCGCCGAGAACGCCCTTGGTCGATGGGACGGAACCGGCCCGCCGCGGATCGATCTCGACCGCCTGTCGGAGGGCTCGGGCGAGACCCTTGAAGCAGGATTCGACGATGTGGTGGTTGTTCTCGCCGTAGAGGTTTTCGACGTGGAGGGTCACCCCCGCCGACTGGGCGAAGGCCTGGAACCATTCCTTGAACAGCTCGGTATCCATTTCGCCGAGCTTCGGCCGGGTAAATGCGACCTTCCAGACCAGATAGGGCCGGTTCGAGGCATCGAGGCTGACCCGTGTCAGGGTCTCGTCCATCGGGATCACCGCGTGCCCGTATCGGGCGATGCCGGCCCGATTG
>DATNKF010000006.1:0-2925 GCA_035603555.1 Allostellaceae bacterium | reverse complement strand
CCGTTACCGTGACCAGGTTGCCGGGGGCCGAGCTGTCGTGCAACAGCCAAAGCTGTGCTTCGGCGGCCATGGTGCCGCTCATCATGGCTCTTCTCGAGTGAAATCTTGGTCCCGCCACTCGAAATCCATCGCCACGGGTCGCCGGAACGCTGATCACCCCGAAGGCCTTGCGCTCGACATCGGGACCGACCCGGTCGAGGCCAATTTTTTGGTCGGCAGCTTGATCTACGCGACGATACGAGGATTGCCGCCCCCGCCGGGCACAGTGGCCATTACTAACGAGCGGGTGCGCTGCAGGTTCGCGATTTTTTGGGCCAAGACCAGGATGGGCTGGAGGGAAACCAGCGTGGATGAGCATCGCGGCAAGCCCGGCTATCGGAAGTTTTATCGGCCGTATCCCTGAGGCCGAGCCCGAAGAGATTTACGGGCTTCTGGTAAGGTGTTCGAGCGTTACGCGAGCGGTTGTAAAAGATGATCGGCCCCGCACCATCCTCCGCTAGCAGCCATATCGCGCCCCAGAGTCCAAGCGACAGAAGCAATGCCACGATGAGCCCTGCCCCTGGGGTGAGCCACCAGATCATCGCGCTGCCACGTCCTTGCGAAACGGGGGCCGTCCACATATGGGTCCCGGTCGCTGTCAGGGCTTCAACAGCAATTTTCCGATGACCTGGCCGCTTTCGAGCAGCGCCTGGGCGCGGCCGGCCTCGGCGAGCGGCAGGCGGTCGTGGATCAGCGGGCGGATGCGGCCGGCGGCGAGGTGGTCCAACAGCACGGTCATCGCCGCGGCACGGATGTCGGGCCGGTCGTCGAAGCTATGGATCGTGAAGAAGCGCACCGCCGGGCTCTTGGCCGAATTGGCCCGCATCGCGGTCAAGAGATCGGCGTCGGGCGGGCCGTCGAGGCGGCCGTAGGAGACCACCATCCCGAGCGGCGCCAGCATATCGAAATTGCGGCCAAAGCCCTTGCCGCCGATCGGGTCGAGGATCAGATCGGCGCCGCGGCCTCCCGTAAGCTCGCGCACGCGGGCGACGACATCCTCGCTGCGGTAGTCGATCGCGTGTTGCGCGCTAAGTCCAAGGATCGCTCGGGTCTTCTTCTCCGAGCCGGCGACGCCGATCACCTCCAGGCCGGCGATCAGCGCCAGCTGCACCGCGGCGCTGCCGACGCCACCCGCCGCGGTGTGGACGAGCACCCGTTTCGCCTCGACCCCGCGTGCCGCAGTGTGCAGGACGTGATAGGCGACCTGATAATTCGAAAGGCACGCCGCCGCCTCGAGCGAGCAACCGGGCGGCAAGGGGTGTGCCGCTCGCGCCGGCACGGCGATGTATTCGGCATAGCAGCCGGCGCGGGCCGGCAGATCGCGGGCGCTGACGAAAACCGGCTGGCCGAGCGCCGGCTCGGCGGTGTTGGGGCCGTGCGCGACGACGGTGCCGCTGAGCTCGATGCCGGGGATCGCCGGCAGCGGCGGCATCCAGGCATAAGTGCCGCGGCGCACCAGCACTTCCGGCATGCTGACGCCGATTGTGTCGGCCTTGACCAGCACCTTGCCCTCGCCGGGAACCGGGGTCGGCACCTCGACATATTCGAGCGCCTCCGGGCCGCCGGGGCGGCGCAGCAGGATCGCCTTCATGCCTCGGCGATAATCGGGTTGCGCAGCACGCCGACGCCGCCGTCGATCTCGACCTCGACGACATCGCCCGGCTTCATCCACAAGGGCGGCTTGCGGGCAAAGCCGACCCCCTCCGGCGTACCGGTCGAGATCACGTCGCCTGCCACTAGCGGCGTCCAATCCGAGCAGTACGAGATCAGGGTCGGGATGTCGAAGATCAGATCGTCGATCCCGGTGTGCTGGACCTCTCTGCCATTGAGCCGCGTCATCAGATGGAGCCGCATCGGGTCCGGGATCTCGTCGGCGGTGACGATCCACGGCCCAAAGCCGCCCGTCGCGTGGAAGTTCTTGCCGGCGGCGATCGAGTGCTTGAACTGGATGTCCCGGATCGAGCCGTCGTTGAAGCAGGTGTAGCCGAAGATGTGGCCCAAGGCGTCGGCTTTAGCGATGTGCCGGCCCGGCTTCCCGATGATGAGGGCCAATTCGCCCTCGTAGTCGAAATCGCCCGAGATCTTGGGGCACACCATCGGCTGATTGTGCGCGACCAAGGTATTGACGAGCCGCAAGAAGACCGACGGGTTCTCCGGCGGGGCGCCGCCGGCCTCGGCGGCGTGGGCACGATAATTGCGGCCGGCGCAGATGATCTTGTCCGGGTCGGTGATCGGCGGCAGCAGAGTGACTTGCGACAGCGCGATATCCGGCGCCCCGCTCTTTACCTCGGCTGCGGCGGCGCCTAACGCATCACCGGCGATCGCCGCGCGCAAGGTCGGATAACGATCGCCGAGCCGACGCCCCAGATCGAAGACACCGTCGCCGACGACGGCGCCGTAAGAGTTGCGCCCCGATGCCGCAAAGCTGACGAGCTTCATGATGATCCTCCATTTGATGGCGGTGCTCGCCGCAATCATACCCTAACGCCCGGGATCGTCACGGTCGGGCGCGCAGGGTCAGGATGATCCCGGCGACGATCAGCACGATGCTGAGCACGACGTCGCCGGTGACGGCGCCGCCGAAGATCAGCGCCGGCGCGCGAGTGATCTTTGGCGTGGCCGCGCTGCTGGAGAACACCCCGTTCGAGCTGTACACGCGCTCATCCGCAGCGGGTCGTAGCGCGATGCGACCTTCGATGCGATCGTTACCTGGCTGATCGAGGTGGCCGAGCGCGCCCCGGTGCTGATGGCATGGGAAGACCTGCACTGGGCTGATCCGACGACATTGGAAATGCTGGGCATGCTGCTCGAGCAGGCGCCGACCGCGGCGATGCTGGTGATTGCCACCTATCGGCCGGAGCTGACGCCGCCCTGGCCGCAACGCTC
>DATNKF010000005.1:0-8345 GCA_035603555.1 Allostellaceae bacterium | reverse complement strand
ACCAACACAAGGATTGATCAAAAGGCTTTTGAAGGTACAGTAACCAGCGCCTCAATGGCGATCGGAGCCGACATCGAAATCCGCGGGGCTACACCTTAAAACGCGGCTCCGGCTGTCGCACGTTCGGGGTCCACCTCAGTTGTTATTACCGCCGCATCGGGCGAGACCGAGGCGTACTGGTAAATTGCCATCGGCAACAATCCAAATAGCATCGTCAGTTCTCGTCCGATCGGCATCAACCGCACCGCCGAGGCAAGCACGATCAGCGCCACCAATGCGTTCGCCAGTCGACCGATATAGAGCAGCGCCAGCGGACCCGCCCCCAACCATCTCCCGGCGGCGATCGCGATCGCCTGCGGCAAATAGGGTGGAGGCGGGTATGCACTGTACTCCAGGCTCACGAGCTCCCGCCTCCCCGGTTCGAGAGGCCGATCCAGCGCCATCCAGGTCTGCTGCAGGGGTTGCGCCGTAATCCGCCGGGGAGCGAGGACCGCCCTTGTCCCGAGGAAACTCTCGATCAGTTCGATCAACGAGGAGGGCAGCATCGCCTTCGTCTCACCGTCCTGCACGATTGCCCGCATCCGGAGCTCGCTCAACTGATAGGCGCGCAGGAAGTGCTGACTTTCATCCGGAACTTGAAATGGCGGCGTGAGTGCCACTAGCGGCAGCGCCCCCAGCAGCCCCAACAGGAAGCAGATTAAAGCCGGACGTGCGCCGGCGGTGCCCCGGCCAGACCCCCGATTCACGAACGGGCGCTTCACGCCGGCGGGCGAGCGAGCACCGCCATCAGCTCGCGCCACTCGCGCCGCGACAAGCCGCTTGTCTCGGGTTCGACCTTCTCGCCGGCGAGCAGGCGGCGGATCACCGCGAGGCCGGTCGCCGAAATCAGCGCCGCGTTCATCCGGTATTCGAGAAACGCCGCGTGGGTCATCGGCAGCCATCGCTCGAGCGTGCCCAGCATCGCCTCGGCATAGGCGCGGATTTCGTGCTGCGCGTGGGGATCGGCGCGCAGCGACAGGAAATGCATCAGATTGTGTAGGTCGGTCTTCCAATACCACTGGGTATAGAAGCCGAGCGACAGGTTGATGCGAGCGAGCTCGCGGGAGAGGCCCGGCCGCGTCGGGTCGATCGGCATGCCCGATCCGTCCTCGTTGAGCAGCTCGGCATACCCGGCGTAGGCGCGCTCGGCATCGCTGCGCAGCAGATCGAGCACCCGCCGCGCCGCTGCCGGGTCGAACACGTCGCCGCGCCCCTGGCGGTTTGTCTTGGCCTGCGCCGCCAGATGCTCGGGGGCAGGCACATAGAATTCGTTGTCGAGGATCGAGTATCGGGCGGAGTACTCGTTGACGTTTGCCGTGCGATGCCGGATCCACTGTCGTGCAACAAAGATCGGCAATTTGACGTGGTACTTGATCTCGCACATCTCGAACGGAGTCGTATGCCGGTGGCGCATCAAATAATTGATCAGCCCCTGGTCCTCGCTGACCTTGCGGGTGCCGCGGCCATAGGAGACGCGGGCCGCCTGCACGATCGCCGCATCGTCGCCCATATAGTCGATGACCCGGATGAAGCCGTGATCGAGCACCGGCAGCGGTTGGAACAGGATCTCCTCCAGGGCCGGCACTGTGGCCCGCCGGGTCGGCCGGGTCTCGCCGCGCTGGCCCGCGATCTCGTCCTGCTGCTCCGGCGTCAGCCGCATCCCTCTTCTCCTCGCCCCGGACGGCATGCCGCGGGATTGCCTCGGGCAACCTGCCGCCCTATATCTCCATTGTCGGGCAACCGACTATGGCGATAAACGGCTTGTGAAATAAGCGTTGCGGACCCGGGGGCAGTACCCGGCGCCTCCACCAATCTCCCGCCGGCCTCGGCGCCGGCGATTCGCGGGGGCGAACTAGGCTCGACGCGCGTGGTAAAGGCAAGATCCGTCGCCCGGTATGATTCCGCCGTTATCGGGTCATAATCTAGCTGCGAACGACAACTTCGCAACAGAGGCGCTCGCGGCCTAACCCCTCGCGGGGTAAAAGCCTAGAGTAACTCGCGGTTCGAGGGGCACCGGGCAACAGAAGCCCCTCACTCGCTCTTTGCCCGCCCCTGTGCAGAAGTGAGCCGCCGGATATGGCCCAGGACCTCTTCGACTACCCCAAGATGGTCGAGACCGCGCTGCGCGGTGTCGTGCGCGAAGCGCTGGCGCGTGCGCAACGGGAGGGTCTGCGCGGTGCTCACCACTTTTACTTGAGCTTTCGTACCGGCGCCGCCGGGGTCGTGGTCCCGAACTACCTGCTGACCAAATATCCCGAAGAGATGACCATCGTTCTCCAGCATCAATTCTGGGGGCTCGAAGTCCGCGATCAGGATTTTTCCGTTACTTTGAGCTTTCAGAACCGGCCGGAGCAGTTGACCGTCCCCTTTGCCGCGGTGGCTAGCTTTGCCGACCCGTCGGTCAATTTCGCCCTTCGGTTCGAAGTTCCTGCAGAGGCGCCGGCGAATACCCCTGCGCTGCCCGCGAAAACCCCCGCCCCGAAGCCGACCGAAGCACCGCGGCCGCCCGCCGAGATCGTGACGCTCGATAAATTTAGAAAGCGGTAGGTACCCTGCCTGGAGGCTGAGATGAGTTCCTTCGAGGACTACGCCAACAAGTACAAGTCTGTGCGAATGGAGCGCCGCGACGGCATTCTCCAGGTTACACTGCATACCGAGGGCAAGTCGCTGCGCTGGGGCTTTCTGCCGCACGGCGAGCTGCCCGAAGCCTTTCACGACATCGGATCCGATCGCGAGAACCGCGTTGTCATCCTGACCGGCATCGGCGAGGAGTTCTCAGGGCCACGGGCGACGCCAGGGACCTCTTCGTTCCCGGCCCGTCCGTCGATCGAGCGGATCGACCGCATCCATTGGGAGGGCCGGCATCTGCTGATGAATCTGCTGAACATCGAAGTGCCGATCATCAGCGCGATCAACGGCCCGGCTTGGCGCCATTCCGAAATCCCGCTCCTGTGCGACATCGTCCTCGCGGCTGATACCGCCCAGTTCCAGGACTCGGCGCATTTCAATTCGGACGTGGTGCCGGGCGATGGCATGCACATCGTCTACCCGCTGCTGTTGGGGATGAACCGCGGCCGCTATTTCCTGATGACGGGCCAGACATTGGACGCGGCCGAAGCATTGCACCTGGGCCTCATCGCCGAAGTATTGCCGGCCGACGAGCTGTTGCCGCGGGCATGGGACCTGGCTCGGGACCTAGCCTCTAAGCCGACCTTGCTGCTGCGCTATACTCGGCTTCTATTCACCGAATACCTGCGCCGCCAAATGCACGATCTCCTCGGTTACGGGCTTGCGATGGAGAGCCTGGCGCTGTTCGAGAAGCCCGAAGCCCCCTCTGCAGGCAACACCCAGGCTCAGGTATCTACAATTCGTGGTTAATATTAGAAATAGAAATTGCAACTAGAAGAGAACTGCCGCACGATGATGCCCGCATCGTTATGTCCCCCAACGATGCAAATTCGCCTGTCGGACCGGCACGCCGGCAAGGCGGCAGAAGCCCCGGTCGTCCCCGGCCGGGGCTTTTCTGCTTGCGGCGAGGCTCTATCAGCCTGAAAGATAGGGCTCGTCCCAGATCGCGGTGCGGATTAGCCCATCGCCGCGGACAAATCCCCGATACATCCCTTCGGTGCTGAAGGGCAAGGCCAAATCCCCGTCTCGATCGACCGCGACCACGCCGCCTCGACCGCCGAGTTCAGCGAGCGCCTCGATCACCGCATCGCAAGCCTCTTGCAACGGCTGACCACGATGGCGCAGTCGAGCCGTGATCTCGAAGGCGGCGCCATAGCGGATGAAGAACTCGCCATGGCCGGTCGCCGACACGGCGCAGGTTGCGTTGTCGGCGTAGGTGCCGGCGCCGATGATCGGGCTATCCCCGACTCGGCCAGGGGGCTTACCGGTCATCCCGCCGGTCGAGGTGGCGGCGGCGAGATTACCCTCGAGGTCGCGGGCGACGGCGCCTACGGTGCCGGCCTGGGCTGCGGCTGGAGGGCGCTCGGCGAGTGCGGCCTGCAGTTCCCGCCAGCGCTGATCGCTGTGGAAATAGCCGGGCTCGGCAAAGGCCACGCGCTGCTCGCGGCAGAAGGCAAGGGCACCCTCGCCGACCATCAGCACATGATGCGAGCGGTCCATCACCGCGCGCGCCGCCAGTATCGGGTTGCGCGGCCCGAGGATGCCGGCCACCGCACCCGCTCGGCGGTCCCGTCCGTCCATCACCGACGCGTCCATCTCTTGGGTTCCGGCAACAGTGAAGACGCTCCCTCTGCCAGCGTTGAACAGCGGGTCGTCCTCGAGTGCGACAACCGCCTGCGTCGCGGCATCGAGCGCACTGCCGCCGGCGGCGAGAATGTCGCGGCCGACGCCGAGCGCGCGGCGCAGACCTTGATGATACGAAGGCGCTCGAGATCGGGCCGCCTCGTCCCGTCGGAGCGTTCCGGCACCGCCGTGGACGGCGAGCGCAAAACCGGCGTCCGCTCTGGTTAAGGCACGCCTAGGCGTGTACATCGGCTAACCTCGAAGACGCCGCCATCGGCTGCGATGTCGCAACCCATATAGCATGAACCTGCGAAACTGGATGATCACGCGCACCTCGCGGCACGTCGGACGGCGGCGCAGTCCAATGACGGCGCAGCAATTGATCCGTATCGCACTGGTCGGCTTGGGCACGTCGGTCGTCCCGCTAGACAGCGCGGTCAATATCGCTTTCCCCGACATCACGACATATTTCGACCTGCCGATCCAGATGATCCAGTGGGTGGTCATCTGCTATGTCCTGACCCATGCCAGCCTAATGCTAGCGTTCGGCCGGGTCGGCGACGTATTCGGGCATGCTCGCGTCTTTCGCGCCGGGCTGCTGTGGAATGGCGCGGCCTTTCTTTGCTGCGCCGCGGCGCCAAGCTTCGGCTGGCTGCTTTTTTGCCGGTTTCTGCAAGGGATCGGCGCAGCACTGATCCTCAGCTGCGCTCCTGCGCTCGTAACAGGCTTGTTCCCGGAAGATCGGCGGAGCACCGCGCTCGCCGTTTTCACGACGATGCATGCGCTGGGTTCCGCGGGCGGCCCGCTGCTCGGCGGTGTGTTGGTCGACCTCTGGGGTTGGCCGGCAGTATTCTGGTTTCGTGCGCCGATTGCTTTGACGGCACTCGCTTTCCTTGAAGGGCTGCCGCCCGCGCCTCGCCGCGGCGCGCGGGAGCCTGTCGACGTCTTCGGCGCCGTTTTGCTCGCGCTCGCGATCAGCACTGCACTGCTGTCGCTCAATCAGTTGCAGCAGCCCGAGCGTCAGATCTTTATGCTGATCGTGCTGCTCGGGATCGCCGTCTCCGCCGCTCTCGGGTTCGTTCTTAGAGAGCGCGGCGCGCCTCACCCGATCATAAATCTGAGGTTATTTCGCATCAGGGGCTTCGCAGCAGCGAACTGCGTCAGCTTCCTCGTCTATCTGACGAGCTTCTCGGTTCTTCTGTTCGTTCCGTACTATCTCGTTCGCCTCACCGGATTACCGCTACCGCTGGCGGGCGTTGTGCTAGCCGCTTCCTTTGCCGGCTCGATCGCAGCATCCCCGGTGGCGGGATGGCTGATCGAACGCCTTCCCGCAGGTTGGATCGCGGCATTCGGCGCCGCCCTTTCCGGCGCCGGCTTGTATCTGGTCGGCGGTTGGGAGGCCGGCGCGTCCTGGGTTGCGATGGTCATACCGCTGACGCTGCAAGGGTTCGGCGTCGGACTCTTCCAACTAGCTTATATGAGCGTGGTGATGGCGACCCTACCTCCGCAACATCGCGGCGTCGCCGGCAGTCTGACGATGCTTACCCGCACCCTTGGGGTGGTGACCGGGGCAGCGCTGCTGACGCTCGTTTTCCACGCTCTGGAAGCTTCTCCGCTGGACAGCGGGGTCGCCCCAGGAAACGGGTTTATCTCTGCCTTCGGCGGCACCTTCCGCCTCGCCGGAGAGACCGCAGGGCTCGCGGCGCTTGTGATGGCGCTATCTCTGGCGCGCCGTCGCCGTCGCTGACCACGACAGTCGGTCTAAGGATGGCGCCCGACCTCAGCCCATCACGGCTCTTCGAGAGTGAAGCCAACCTTGAGGACGACCTGATAGTTCAGCTTACCGCTATCGACCTGACCCCGGGTCTGCAGCACCTCAAACCAGCTGATCCCGCGCAGCGTCTGCGACGCGCGACCGACGGCGCTCCGGATCGCCTCCTCGATGCTGTTCTCCGACGAGCCTGCAACTTCGATGATCCTGTAAACATGGTCGGGCATCGGCGACCTCCCTTGCGAATTACGTTGGAAAGCGGGGTGCTGCGGAGCATTTCGTGCCGGCCCGCCAAAATTAAACCCCAGGAGCCGGCTCTTTTTCGACCAGACGTGGGTGATGGTTCTGGTGCGGGCGGGGAGACTTGAACTCCCACGTCCTCTCGGACAACAGATTTTGAGTCTGCCGCGTCTGCCATTCCGCCACGCCCGCCGCTCAGCGCTGCGACTATATCCGCGCCCGGCGCCCGGTCAACGGGCGTAACGCCAATCGGTTCGGCTGCCAGCGACCTACGTCTTCGGTCTCCTACCGCTGAATATCTAGGAGTTATCGAACTCGTCCCGGGCCGCCCGCCCGCCGTCCCGGAGCCCTTGCATAATCGGGTTCTCCCGAGGAAGCGACTGGACAACGAAGACCGCAGCGTAGACCACACCATAAGCGACGACATATGAACCGGTGTAGGCCATCCGGGAAATGCTCTCCAGAGCGGTGGCACCGGCCTCGCTCGCCGATTCTTTCACCTTGGCGGCATGTTCTGAAGCCGTCGCCGCAGCGTCGCGCATCGCCGCCGCGACGGCGTGCAGCGCGGCCTCCTCGCCGGCGGCCTGCGGTGCTGTGCCAGCTGGCATTTGTGCTCCTCGCCCTATTTTTGAGGCTGCTCCGATCCTTCAGGCTAGCACGGGCTAGCGCGAAGCGGCAAGGGAACGGCGGCAGCGGGCCATTGCCGTTCACGCGCCGCCGCCGTAACATTATCCGAGATTGCGGGGGCCGTACGGTGCCGAAAATGGTTGGACGGGTGATTTCCTGTTGCGCAGCGGCGTGGGTGCTTGCGGCAATGCCGGTCGCAGCGGCGCCTCGATATGCGCAATATTCCCCGCCGCCAGGTTACGGGCCGCCGCCGTGCCAAGCGGTGACGCCTGGGCCGTTGCGCGGAGCTGCCAGGGGTGCCGCCGGAGGAGCGGTTTTCGGGGCAATCGGCGGCAACGCCGGGCGCGGTGCAGCGATTGGCGCAGGTGTCGGTGCGGTCGGCGGCGCTATCCGCCGTGGCACGGCACGCAGTTCCGGGTACTGTTATTGAAGTCGGCCTGTGAGGTTTGCAGCCGACCTCGGAAAGGGGCGAGAGATGAACCCCAGGCTCGTGCCTGCGCTGTTGGTGCTCTGGCTCGCTGCTTGCGCGCCACAAACGCAGCAAGCGCAGACCTCGGCAGCTCCTCCCCCGGCAGCCGCTCCGGCGGCGCCAAATCCGGCGCCGAGCCCCTCAGAAGCACAAATCGCTCCCGGACGGTGGGATGTCGATCGCGTTCGCTGTTCGGACCTGCTCGGCGCCGCTGACGACGACCGCGCTGCCGCGGCAATGTTCTATTACGGCTATCTGGCGGCGAAGGCGGGCATCCACGTCATCGATGTCGGCAAAATCGACGAAAACGTCGGCGAAGTGATGCAGCAATGCGCCGCGGCGCCGAACCTGACGGTGCCGCAGGCGTTTCGTCAGGCGCTTCGCCCGCGCCGATCAGCTGGCTGAGCCTGTAGATCTCCTCCCACACCATTGCGCCCGCGAGCGGCGCGTGTTTGGCGATCGAGATCCGGATCGCTCTGTGCCTCGCCGGCACCGCGCTCGATTTCTCGGCGGTCGTGGTGATCGCGAACCTACTCTATGCTATCCGTACCGTCGCCTTCGCGACCCCCAACGCGGTCGGGGTACAGGAGGGGGCCTATATTGTACTCGGTACTGCCTTTGGGCTTACACCGGAGATGGCATTTGCCCTCTCGCTCTTGAAGCGGGCGCGTGATTTGGCGATAGGCCTGCCGGCGCTCGGCGTGTAGCAGGCCACGGAAGGCGGTCGTTTGTGGCGGCGCCTGACGCCGAGATCCGTTGCGGTCCCGGTCGTGAAATCGTTTGGTACAGGGAGAGAAGATCATGGCTGAAGCGCTTCCTGTCGTCTATCTGGCCAGGCACGGCGAGACCGCCTGGAGCCTGTCGGGTCAGCATACCGGCCGAACCGATCTGCCGCTGACCGAACGTGGCGAAGCCAATGCCCGGGCGCTCGGGGCGCGGCTGAGCGGG
>DATNKF010000004.1:0-5902 GCA_035603555.1 Allostellaceae bacterium | reverse complement strand
CCAGGGTCACACCAATTTCCAGGGTATCTCGCTGGCCCTCTCGGTGGCCGACGCGGCCGAGGCGGAAAAGCGGTTTGGCGCCCTCGCCGATGGCGGACAGGTGCAAATGCCGCTGACCGAGACCTTCTTCTCGCCGCGCTTTGGCATGGTCGCCGACCGCTTCGGCGTGTCGTGGATGGTCCTGGTAGAACCTCAACAGGAGCGCTGACTTCAGGCGGCGCACCAAACGCTTTGCGCCACCTGTTACCACACGCTCGGCCTTGCGGACGGTCTAGAGAACGGGCACCCTCGGGTCATCGCCAGATGACCCCGGGAGAAAGCCAATGCCCGCCGCCGTCCGCAATGTCGCCCGTGAAAAGCTCGAGCAAGGCCAGCTGTCGCTTGGCGTCGGCGTGCGCATGACGCGCAGCGTCGAGATCGCCAAGGCGATGGCGGTGGCCGGTTTCGACTGGCTGTTTCTCGATATGGAACACGGCGTGATGTCGCTCGAGGCATGCGCGCAGATCTCGACTGCGGCACTCGACGCCGGCATCGCACCGATCGCCCGCGTGCCGAACGGCGAATACGCGATCGCCACGCGGGCGCTCGACAATGGCGCGCTGGGCATCGTGATGCCGCATGTAGATACCGCGGCAGAAGCCAAAGAGGTGGTGAACCGGCTCAAATACCCGCCGGTCGGGCATCGCTCGATGGGCGGCATCGGACCGCATTACGGGCTGCGTTCGGCCAGTTCCAGCGAGGCCGCCTCCGCGCTCAACGCCGCCAATCTGACGATCGTGATGCTCGAGACGCCGACGGCGATCGCCAATGCCGAGGAGATCGCGGCGGTGCCGGGGATCGACGTGCTGTTGATCGGCACCAACGATCTGTGCGCCGAGATGGGAATCCATGGCGATTTCGGCAACGAGCGCGTTGCGGAGGCCTATGGGGCGATGATCGCCGCGGCGCGCAAGCACGGGAAATTTCCGGGAATGGCCGGCGTCTACAGCGAAACGATTATGCCGCGCTATATCGAGATCGGCGCACGCTTCGTCCTCGGCGGCCAGGATGCCGCCTTTATGGCGGCGGGTGCGGCCCAGCGAACGGGCTTCCTGCGCAAGCTACCGGTCGGCGCAGCTTAAAGGCCATTCGGCATGACAAAGCCACACGGTCCGCTCCACGGCGTGAAAGTTGTCGCCTGCTCCACCGCGCAGGCTGGCACGGTGCCCTACATGCTGATGGCCGATCTCGGCGCCGAGGTGATCAAGATCGAGGTGCCTGAAATCGGCGACAATTCGCGCGGCTCGACCGTGCTGCCCGGCATGCCAAGCACCTATTTCGAGACCAACAACCGCGGCGTGAAGAGCGTCACCCTGAACCTGAAGACCGCAGAAGGCCGCGAAATCCTCCGCAAGCTCGTCGCACGGGCTGACATCTTCGGCCAGAACTTCCGCCCCGGTGCGGCGGAGAAGAACGGCTTCGGCTACGAAGAATTGCGCCAGGTCAATCCGCGGCTCGTTTACATGTCGGTTTCGGGCTACGGCCCTAAGGGTCCCCACGCCGCCCTGCCCGGGACCGATTCGATGGCCCAGGCTCTCGGCGGCATCGCCGAAGCGTATTCGACGCCGGGCCAGCCGCTGAAAACGGGCATCGTCTCGGTCGCCGATGAGACCTGTGCCATCCTCGCCTTTGGCGGTGCGCTCGCGGCGCTAACCTATGCGCGGACCACCGGCATCGGCCAAAAGGTCGATTGCTCATTGCTCGGCGGCCAGATCCGGCTGATCGGCTGGACCCTGACAACAGCGATGTGGCGCAACCGCGACCCGGTCACCGGGCAGGCCCGCGTCACCGGCACTTCCGCGCGCCCCGGCCTCAGCGCCAGCTTCAACGACCGCGACGGCAAGCCCTTGGTATTCCAGCTGAACGGCGCCCGCAAATGGCGCGACGCGATGACTGCACTCGGCTTTTACCAGACGTTGGAGGAAGCTGGTTTCGGTGATCTCGGCGTGATCATCTCATCAGATGAGCGGCGCGCGACCTTACTGCGCATGCTCGACGAGTTGTTCTCAACCGGCTTGCGAGAGGATTGGGTGGAGCGGCTGCGCGCCGCCGACATCGTCGCGGCACCAATCAACACCTTGCTCGAAGCGTCCAATGATCCCGATGTGCTGGCCAACGGCTATGTGGCCGAGGTCGATTACCCGAAATACGGCAAGCGGCTGAAGGTGCACGGCTCACCCTGGCATTTCTCGGAAACCCCGGCCCATATCGGCATCGCCCCGGAACTCGGCGCCGACAACGACGATATCCTCGCCGAGCTCGGTTACACTGCGGCCCAGATCGAGGATTTCCGGGAACGAAAGATCATCTGACACTGGTTCGGTACCTCGGCCGGCGGGCCGCCAGGGCTACGACGACGCTGAGGACCGACAGCGCGGCGAAATACTGTAACGAGCGCGTATAACTCCCCGTCCAATCGCGCAGCGCGCCCGAAAGCAATGGGCCCGTCGCCTGAGCCAGCACTTGCGCCGATAGCGCGACCCCGCGGATCGCGGCGAAATTCGCCCGGCCGAAGTAATCGGCCCAGGCGATCGGCAGCAATGTCAGGATGCCGCCGACGCCGAACCCGAACAATGCGGCGCCGATGTATCCTTCCTTCGATGAGGATATTCCAATCATCGCGAGCGAGCCCGCAGCGAGGAATCCGCCGATCAAGGCAAGCGGATAGCGGATCGGCAGCGAGCGCGGCAACAATCCGCAAGTAACTGCGGCGAGCGCCGACATCAGCGAGAACCAGGCGACGATCGTCGCGGCGACGGTCGGTTCGATGCCGCGCTCGATGAGATGCGCCGCCTGATGCAGGCTCACCCCCGCCTGAACCGGATAAACCAACACGGTGTAGAGCAGCAGCAGCCAGAACGCGACGGTGCCCATCGCCTGCCGGCGCGAGAAGCTCGGCTCGGGTATAACGGCGCGGGCAGCTGACGGCCCGGAGATGCTACCCCCCCGCCCGTCGGGATGCAGTCCCAAATCTTCCGGCCGGCGCACCATTAGCAGCCAGACCGGTAGGAAACCGATCAGCAGGGTGACTAACCCGATTGCGAGCCAGCCGCCGCGCCAGCCATGCTCCCGCATCGCCAGCTGGGCGATCAGCGGCATCGCGACCAGCCCCGCCATCTGCGCCACCGTCGCCACCGAGGTGGCAAAAGCGCGGCGGGCGACAAACCAATTGCTGACGCCGCTGTAAATTCCGAGATCGAACGGCCCGGCCCAAGTCATCCGGGCGGTGCAAAACAGCAGGTAGAACACCAGCAGCGATTGGGTCAGCGACAGCAGCATCATCGTGATGCCGGTGACGAGGACGGCGAGGCACAGTGCCAGGCGCGCCCCGTGGCGGTCGAGCATCGGGCCGATCAGCGGCGACGCCAACGCCGCCAACACGCCGCCGAGCGAGACCGCCCCGGACAAGGCAGCCCGCGACCAGCCGAACTCGCGGGTCAGCGGCTCGACAAAGATCGACAAGGTGGCAACGGCAGGTCCCTGACGGGAGAAACCGGCGCAGCACAAGCAGGCGAGGATTACCCAGCCGTAATAGAACGGGAGGCGCGCGCTCAGCAGGAGAGGAAACGCGCCGCTTCTCGACGGTTGATTACCCTCTCCCCCCGCCGGCCGGGGGGAGAGGGAAGGGTGAGGCGGGCCGACGAGCAGGTTTGCGGCGGCGCCCACCTCACCCTCCCGTTGCTGGGCAACGGGCCCCTCCCTCTCCCCCCTGAAGGGCGGAGAGGGGCTCTTCTTCCGGGTATGCACGTGGCTGGTGGTCCGACGCTCAGCTAGGCACCAGGCCACCATCGACGTTATAGGCCTGCCCCGTAATGTTGCGGGCGCCCGGCGAGGCGAGGAAGACCGCCATTGCGGCGATGTCCTCCGGAGTGTTCGCGCGGCGGATCGGGATCGTCGCTTCCTGCTCGGCCTGAAGCTCAGCCACGGTGACACCGCGCTCGGCGGCGCGGGTCACTGCATTGCGCGCCCCGAGCTCGGTGCGCGTCACCCCCGGGCAGATCGCATTGACGTTGATGTTGTGGGGACCGAGCTGCTGCGCCGCCATCCATGTCAGCGAGATGACCGCACCTTTGCTTGCGGCATAGGCGGCGTTCGAGGCGCCGGGGTAGCCGCGCCCGGAAATCGAGGCGATGTTGATGATCCGGCCGCCGCGCCCGTCGGCTTGATTTTGCCGGATCATCTCGCGGGCGGCGCGCTGCAGGCAGAAGAACACGCCCTTGGCGTTGACGCGGTGGATGCGGTCCCAATCCGCCTCGGTCAGGTCCATGATTTGCGCGTAGCGGGTGACCCCGGCATTGTTGACGATGACGTCGAGGCGGCCGAGCTCGGCGACCGTGCGCGCGACCATCGCATCGATCTGCGCGACATCGCCGCAATCGGCCTCGATGGCGAGCGCCCGCCGGGTATTGCCGGCCGCCTGCTCCGCGGTCCGCTGCGCCGCGGCGAGGTCGATGTCGGCGGCCGCCACATTGGCGCCTGCTTCGGCCATCGCGAGTGCTGTGGCACGGCCGATCCCCGCTCCCGCCCCCGTCACCAGCACGACTTTATCCTGCAAAATCGACATGTCCTTTCCTCCCGCGTTTTCCTCAAACCGGCTGCAACCATACGGCGCCAGATGGCGCCGCGGCCGAACTTAAATCAACCTTGTGCCAGGCGGTACCGCACCCCCTGTTCTGCCTGTTTTATCTGGTCGAGATCAGGCACCGCCAACTCCTACAATGACAATCCCGCACCCGCTCAGTGTGCCGATTGCCCGTATAGATATAGTGTGACTATGGCAACTTTCTGGTTGTCAGTGCCGCAAGTCAGGACCGTCGGTGCACCCCGGTCTTCTACTCTGACAGCCCGGCATGATATCGGGTCAAGCCAGGGTATATAATCTCCAGAGCATCCGACCAACGAGAGGACCCGCCGTGCTCGCCAACATTCCTGCGACCCAGACCGTCATCGAGATCAAGGCGCCGGGCGGACCCGAGATGCTGGTGCCGGCGACCCGCCCAGTTCCTGAGCCAAGGAAGGGCGAGGTGTTGATCCGGATCGCTGCCGCCGGGGTCAACCGCGCCGACTGCCTGCAGCGCATGGGGCGCTATCCGATGCCGCCCGGCGCTCCCGACATCCCCGGCCTCGAATGCTCGGGAACGGTGGTGAAGCTGGGTGAGGGTGTCGCCGAGTGGCGGGGCGGCGACCAGGTCTGCGCGCTGATGATCGGCGACGGGTATGGCGAATACGCGGCCGTCCCCGCGGTGCAGTGCCTGCCGGTGCCGCAGGGCGTCAGCCTCGTCGATGCCGGCGGCCTACCGGAGACGTTCTGCACCGTGTGGACGAATGTGTTCGAGCGGATGCACCTCCAGGCGGGAGAGGTGTTCCTGGTGCAGGGCGGGTCGAGCGGGATCGGCGTTACCGCGATCCAGCTCGCCAAAGCGTTCGGAGCCAAGGCGCTCGCCACCGCCGGGTCCGACGAGAAATGCCGCGCATGCCTCGACCATGGCGCCGATGTCGCGATCAACTACCGCACTCAGGATTTTGTGCAAATCGGCAAGGAATTCACCGGAGGCCGCGGTGTCGATGCGATCCTCGACATGGTCGGCGGCGACTACATCCCGCGCCAGCTCGATCTCTTGGCGCATGAGGGTCGGCTGTGCTTCGTCGCGCTGATGCGGGGCGGCAAGGTCGAGACCGATTTCGGCCTGATCCAGCGCAAGCATCTGACCGTGACCGGCTCGACCCTGCGCTCGCGGACGGTCGCGCAGAAAGCCGCGATCATCGCCGCGCTTAGGGATAAGGTCTGGCCATTGTGGGCGGCCGGCAAATTGCGCCCCTTCACCTACCGGCATTTTCCGCTGGTCGAGGCTCCGAGGCGCAC
>DATNKF010000003.1:0-3237 GCA_035603555.1 Allostellaceae bacterium | reverse complement strand
TGAGCATGCCGGTGGCAGCAGGGCCTGTCGCCGCCGATCCTGCTGCCACCGCACTCTTTGCCAAAATACGCCGGCTGCTGCCGGTCGCCGCGCCATTTGAGGCGCGCTTCTTTGTCGACGCGCATGCGTATTTTCTGCGGGTTCCGGAAAGCGCCCTCGTCGGCCTGCACGACGCGACGGGGATGTTCTTTCCAAACGAGGACTCGCTGATCGACCACGCCGCCGAAACCCGCGCCACCCGGCGCGCCGACGGCCTCGAAATCGCGATGCCGAAAGCCGCGGCAGCCGCCGCCCTGTCGCCGACTCTCGATGGCGTTCTGGTGCTGCGCGGTCGCGATGGCACCGAGCGCGCGTTCGAGATCAGCGCGAACCCGCTGACCGCGCTGCCGGCCGAGGACAGCCTCGCCTGGTGGGAGGCATTGCTGCTGGCCTTCCTCGGCGGTGTGGTTCTCAACGCCATGCCCTGCGTCTTCCCGATCCTCTCTCTGAAGCTGTTGAGCCTTACCCGGCAGGCGCACGGACACCGCTCGGAACGCCTCGGCAGCGGGCTCGCTTATACGGCAGGCGTGCTCGCGAGCTTCGCGGCGCTCGGCGGCGGGCTTCTTGCGCTGCGCACCGGCGGCCAGGCGATCGGCTGGGGCTTTCAGCTGCAGACCCCGGTCTTTGTCGCGGTAATCGCCTACATCATTTTTGCGATGGGACTGAGCCTTTCCGGCGTTGCCGCCTTTGGCGCGGGCTTCGCCGGAACCGGCGGAAGGCTGGCGCGCCGGTCGGGACTGACGGGCACGTTCTTCACCGGGGTATTGGCAACGATTGTCGCCACCCCGTGCACGGCCCCTTTTATGGGCGCGGCACTCGGTCTTGCGTTAATTGCACCGGCCCCGCTCGCGATCGGGATCTTTCTCGCGCTCGGCCTCGGGCTTGCGGCTCCCTACCTTGCTGCGACCGTCATTCCCGGCTGGCAGCGCGTGTTGCCGAGGCCGGGGGCTTGGATGGAGCTGGTCAAGCAAATCCTCGCCTTCCCGCTTTACGGGACGGTCGCTTGGCTGCTTTGGGTGCTGATCCAGGAGGTCGGACCGAGCGAGGCGCTGGGCTCGCTGTTCGGGCTGGTGCTGGTCGGGTTTGCCGTCTGGATCTATGGGCGCACGCGGCTTGCGGCCCCGCTCGGCCGCTCGGTCGGCGCCGGTCTCGCGGTCGCCGGCGCTGCCGCAGCAATCTTGCTGGCTGTTTCTTTGACGACGACCGCGGACCGCGCAGCAGCCGCGACAAGGCCGGAGAGCCTCGCATATGAACCTTACACAGCCGAGAGGCTGCTTGCTCTGGAATCAGCCGGCACGCCGGTTTTTGTCAATCTGACGGCGTCATGGTGCGTCACCTGCCTGATCAATGAACGGGTCGCCCTCGACAGCGAGGCGGTGCGCCATGCCTTCGCCGAACGGGGTATCGTTGCGCTCAAAGGCGATTGGACCAGCCAGAACCCCGAGATCACCGCTCTCCTCCAGCAATTCGGCCGCAGCGGCGTCCCGCTCTATCTCCTCTACAACGGCAAGGGCGAACCGGTTATCCTGCCGCAAATTCTTACCGCGTCGGGCATGCTCGATGCACTCGGCAAGGTCTGATCCAAACGGAGGTGGATCATGGGTAAGCTCATTGCAGCCGTCACCCTATTAGTCGCCCTCGCCGCTACCGCGTTTCTATCGGTCGACCGTGCCACCGCAGTCGGTGCCGCCGCAGTCAAGCCCGGCGCACCGGCACCAGGGTTTACGGCACCCGATATCTCCGGACGAATGGTCAATCTCGGACAATATGCCGGACAGATCGTCATCCTCGAATGGACGAATGACGGCTGCCCGTTTGTCCAGAAGCACTACGACAGCGCCAACATGCAGACGCTGCAGCGTCGATACACCCGGGAAGGCAACATCTGGCTGACCATCGCCTCCTCGGCGCCGGGTGAGGAGGGCTATGTGACGCCGGCGGCAGCGCAATCTGATCTTGCCCGCTGGCAGGCCGCACCCACCCATTATCTTCTCGACCCGGACGGGGTGGTCGGACATCTTTACGACGCGCGCGCGACGCCGCACATGGTCGTGATCGACCGCAGCGGTAAGGTTGCCTACATGGGTGCGATCGACGACACTCCTTCGACCCGCCTCGCCGACGTCAAGACCGCCAAGAACTATCTCGCCGCCGCACTCGACGAGATCGCTGCCGGCAAGCCGGTCACGGTCGCCTCGACCCGCGCCTATGGCTGCTCGATCAAGTACAAGACGAGCTGATCGGCACCCACTTCAGTTCTGCATTGCCTGGGTAACAGCCCCGCCGGTCGCGGTGCGGCCGCCATCGACGACGTATTGCGCGCTGGTGATGGCCGAGGCGAGGTCGGAGCACAGGAAGAGGTCGGAGCACAGGAATAAGACGGTGTTGGCGATCTCCTCGGGCGCGACATACCGGCCGAGCGGGATCGCCGACTGGTAGCGCCGGCTGACGCTCGCCGGATCTGACGGGTTGAGCTGGGCTTCGAGCGAATGGATCATTCGCGTGTCGACCGGACCGGGGCAGACTGCGTTGACGCGGATGCCTTGGCGGGCGACCTCGCCGGCGGCGGTCTTGGTCAGGCCGATCACCGCGTGCTTCGAGGCGACATAGGCCGGCATCCCGGGGGTCGCTACGAGCCCCGCGACCGATGCGGTGTTGACGATGGCACCCCGCTTCTGCTGCAGCATGACCGGCAGGACGTGGCGCAGGCCGAGAAACACCCCCCTGACGTTGACCCCGATCACCGCATCGAACGTGTCCTCGTCATATTCGGCGGTATGCGCCCATTTGCCTTCGATCCCGGCGTTGTTGAAAAAGCAGTCGATCGCGCCGTAGGCGTCGAGTGCGGCTTTGACGTAGGCCTGGACCTCGGCCGATTTGGTGACGTCGGCGGCGACAAAACGCGCCTCGCCGCCCTGTTGCCGGATGACCCCGGCGGTTGCCTCGCCGGCTGCCGCGTCGCGGTCGACGACGACAACCTTGGCCCCGCTCCCGGCAAAGGCGAGTGCGGTGGCGCGGCCGATACCATTGCCGGCGCCGGTGATCAGCGCGACCTTGCCGGTAAAATCCAGGTCCATGGCGTTCCTCCTAAATGTTAGTTCTTGCGGCCGATGAGCCGCGTCCATTGCTCGAGCGCCACGAGCAGATCGCGAATGAGCCCGCGCCCGACCTCGTCGGTGAAGCGTCCCTCCGCGTCGA
>DATNKF010000002.1:0-7009 GCA_035603555.1 Allostellaceae bacterium | reverse complement strand
GGCCGGACCAGCAGAGCGACTGGCGCGCGGTGCCGATCCTCGCCGATCTCACCGGCCTGACGTCGGCGCATTTGATCGTCGGCAGCCTCGACCCGTTGCTCGACGACAGCCACCGTTTGGCCTCCCGCCTCGAGGAGGCAGGAGTGCCCTGCGATCTGACCGTCTATAACGGCCTTAACCACGGCTTCATCCGATATGGGCGGCTGATCAGCGCCGCGCGGCGCGCCGTCGGAGATTGCGCGACGGCCTTGCGCAAAGCCTTGGTCGCCCGCCCTTCGGGCTGAGGGATCTGTAGAAGATTGGCATAGATTTCTGGAACCCAGGAAGGGGATAAGTGTTGGACGGCATGAGTCATCGTTCTCACTAACACATGGAGGTGATGATGACGATGTCGACAAGAAACCGACGGTCTTCGTATATAGCAACTCTTGCAATTGCTGCGGTAGGCTTGGCGGCGGCGGCGATTCCACTGACACCAGCCAAGGCGCAAATTGGCGTCCAGGTCGGGCCATTTGGCTTTGGTATCGCACCTCCACCGCCGGCTTACGCATATCATCCGTATTCCCCGCCGGCTTACCCGTACACCTATTACGGGCGGGGCTATTACCGGGGCTACTATTACGGATATCCCTACTAAGGATAGGGTAACGATCGCAGCCTGGTCGCGCCTCAAACGTGTGACCGGCTGCAAAGGCGCCTCGACACGCCGCTCGCGTGCCGGGGCGCCTTGCTCAGCGGCGGGCGGCGCGTTGTTCAGCCGGCCCCTGGGTTCGCGTCAGGTTGAAGGCGGTGTTGACGAGCGCGACGTGCGAGAAGGCCTGCGGGAAGTTCCCGAGCTGACGTCCTAGACTAGGGTCATACTCCTCCGCCAGGAGGCCGACATCGTTGCGCAACGACAATAAGCGCTCGAACAGTTCCCGTGCCTCGGTAACCCTTCCTTGCAGGATGAGGTTGTCGGCGAGCCAAAAGCTGCAGGCCAGAAACATCCCCTCGCCAGGCGGCAGCCCGTCGACCACCTCTCCGGTGTCGTAGCGATAGACAAACCCGTCGACGACGAGGCGGCGTTCAATCGCCGCGACGGTGCCGACGATGCGCGGGTCGGCCGGCGGCAGAAAGCCGACCAGCGGCAGGAGCAGGAGGCTCGCATCGAGCGCTTTTGACCCGTAAGCCTGGACGAAGCTGCCGAGGTCCGGATCGAACGCTTTGCGACAGACATCGGCGTGAATCCTATCGCGCATATACCGCCAGCGCTGGGTCGCCGTGCCGGTGCTGCCGCGCTGCTCGAGGATCTTGACGGCCCGGTCGAACGCCACCCACGCCATGACTTTGGAATGGGTGAAGTGCTGCCGCGGCCCGCGCACCTCCCAGATTCCCTCGTCCGGCTGATCCCAGATCCTGGCCAGGTGTTTGAGCAGAACCGTTCCTACTGCGTCCCCGTGTTTGTTGGGAGGCAGGCCGTGGCTGTGAGCGTGGTACAGCGCATCAATAATTTCGCCGTAGACGTCGAGCTGGATCTGATTTACCGCGGCGTTGCCGATGCGGACGGGGCGCGACCCTTCATACCCCGGTAGCCACGATACCTCCCACTCGGAGAGCCGACGCTCGCCGCCCAGCCCATACATGATCTGCAGCTGATCCGGGCTGCCGGCGACCGCGCGAAACAACCAGTCGCGCCATCTCCGCGCCTCGTCGTAGTACCCGGCGTTCATCAGCGCGAGCAGCGTGAAGGTGGTATCGCGCAGCCAGCAATACCGGTAATCCCAGTTGCGTACGCCGCCGAGCTGCTCGGGCAACGAGGTGGTCGGGGCGGCGACGATGCCGCCAGTCGGCGCATAAGTAAGTCCCTTCAGCACGATCAGCGAGCGCCTGACGACGTCGGTCCAAGGCCCCGCGGAGGCGCATCGGTCCGACCATCGGCGCCAAAACGTTTCGGCGTCCTGCAACGCACGCTGCGGATTGACGGCCGGCGGCAGCGGCTGATGGGAGGGTCCGTAGCTCAGCACAAACGGAATCGTCTCGCCGGCCTCGACAATGAATTCGCCGACCGTCTTGAGGTCCTCGCCGCGCAGCGGCGCCGGCGTGCGCATCACCACTCTCTCGGGGCCGGCGATGGCGGATAAGCCGCCATCGGGCAGACGTTCGACCCATGGCACCACCGCGCCATAATCGAAGCGCAGGATCAGCTCGATGCCCATGGCGACCCGCCCCCGCAACCCTCGAACGAGGCGAACCAGCTGGGGAAGGCGGCGACGCGGCCGCATGAAATCGAGGAGCTCGACCGCTCCCTCGGTGGTCTCGAACCGCGTCGAGAGGATAAGTGACCCGTCCAGATATCGACGCTCGATCCTTGCGGGCCTTTCGACGGGCGAGAGCAGCCACCGGCCGTGCTCGGGACCGCCAAGCAAGGCGGCAAAGCATGCCCCGCTGTCGAAGCGCGGCAGGCATAGCCAGTCGATCGAGCCGTTGCGTCCGACCAGCGCGGCCGATAGGCAATCCCCGATCAGCGCATAATCCTCGATCCGCTGATTTGCTGGCATGCGTGACGCTAGCTCGTCCCCGCCTGAAAGACCAAACCCGCTGGTTTATAGGCGAATACGGCGGGAGTGGCGAATGCTACACGGGCTAACGCGTCACGAGCAGAATGATTGGCTCTGCCGAGCAATCACTCTGCCGTGAGCGAGGTTTGGAGGGCCTGACCTCAACTGCCGTTCGCTAGAGCCACGCCGCTCGCCAGGACCCCAAAGCTGAACACCGCCGCCTTTGCAATCGTCTGCATGCGAACTCCTCCACACCTAAGCTGTACTCTTAAATCGTGAACATGGCCGAGACGGAATCGTTCGGTGACAAGATCTGCGGGTTCTGCCGCAAGAAACGTCCAAAATACCGAGCGACTTGAAGCCTCAACCTTCCCAGGTTCGCGAGACTTCAGCGCAACGTTCGCCGAGCGGTAGCATGTTCAGTGGCCACCGGGAATAGGCGCCGTCTTGCGTCGTTTTGAGGACGAACGAGATCAACGCGATCTTGGGTTTGTTGACCCCACGGAACGGCTTTGTGGATACGGCGTTAGCAAACGAATGGGCTTGGGGGCGGCCGAATGTCCGGAGGGGGAGTCTGAGGAGATCGAGATGCGCAAATTCACCAGCTTTTGCCTTGCTCTGTTTCTCGGAGCCGGCTTCGTCCTTGCCGAGGGTAACGCCGCGCTTGCGCAGCAAAATGAGGTGCGCGGCTTTTACGACACGCTGCTGACCACGATGAAGAACGGGCGATCTCTCGGGCAGAGCGGACGGTATGCAAGGCTCGCCCCTGCGGTCGACCGGGTATTTGATATCCCGTTGATGACCCGGCTCTCCATCGGCTCGACCTGGGCGAGCCTCACCCCGGCGCAGCAGCAGCAGGTGACCGAGGCGTTTCGGCATTATATAGCAGCGACTTACGCCGACCGGTTCGACAGCTTTTCGGGCGAGCAGCTGCAGGTCACCGGCGAGCGGCCCTACAACGGCGATGTGATCGTGGAAACAAAGATTATTGATTCAAAAGGAGAGCCAACCACTCTCAACTATCGGATGGGCCGGCGTCAGAGTCCGTGGCAAATCTCCGATGTTTATCTCGACGGCACGATCAGCCAGCTGGCGGTGCACCGCTCCGAGTTCAATTCGGTGCTGCGACGCGAGGGGGTTGACGGGCTGGTCATGGCGCTGAACCGCAAGGTCGATTTGCTGAGCCACGGCGTCGCCAAGGCGCAATAGCATGTGGCGCCGCGCCTTCGATCGCATTATGCGGTTGGGCTCCGCATTCCGGGTGAGCGCATCGAGGATGCTCGCCCCTATTCCGACTATCACTTCATCACTCGCAAATTGAACAGCCGATCACCGATCGCGACAAATACAGCGAATCTGCAGCAAAATCTCGCCTAGAGATTGAATTACCTGACCAACCCTAGTGCTCGTTCGCGGGCCCCGTACCACTCTTGCTAAAAGCCCTTAGCCCATCTGCACGTCCCGGGTCCAACAGGGGGCCGTTCAGATTCCACGACATAAGTTACAATGCGAGAAAGGCAATTTAATGACGCTACCTTCTCGCGGGATGTGGGTGTCGCCATCGCCGATATGCGCAAGCTCGGCGTGCCGGAGGAGTGATCCGGCCAAGAGCGCTGTCAGCCCCCGCCGATCTTGGGGATCAGGTAGATCTCGCTTTCGGGATTGAGCGGGGCGAGATAGGCGTCCTGGAAGATTTCGCCGTCGATCGCCACCGCCATGCTCTCCTCGATCTGGCGGCCGAGGCCGGGGAAGCGGCGCTCGAGCTCCAGAACCATCCGGCGGAAATTGTTTGCCTCCACCTCGAACTCGGTCTGCCCGCCGGTGAACCGGCGGGCAGCCTGGCCCGAGATGACGACGCGCGGCACGTTCAGCGCTCCCGCACGATTACGCTGTCATTGCGAGCGAAGCGCTGCAATCTCGACCGACAAAGCGAACTTGGATCGAGATTGCTTCGTCGCTTCGCGCCTCGTGATGACATGGGGCGCCCTACTCCGCGGCGCGGGGCAGCTCGTTCGCGTCGATCGCGGCGCGCAGCCGCGGCGGCGACATCGGCAGGTCGCGCATGCGCACCCCGATAGCGTCGGCGATGGCGTTGGCGACCGCCGCCATCGGCGGCACGATCGGCACCTCGCCGACGCCGCGGGCACCGAAGGGATGGCGCGGGTTCGCATTCTCCACCATGACGGTACTGATCATCGGCACGTCGGGCGCGACCGGCACGCGATAATCGAGAAAGCCCGGATTTTCGAGGCGCCCATCCTTGTCGTAGATGTACTCCTCGTTCAAGGCCCAGCCGATCCCCTGGGTCACCCCACCCTGGATCTGGCCTTCGACATAGGACGGATGGATCGCTCGGCCGACATCCTGCACCGCGGTGTAGCGCAGGATCTTGACGTAGCCGGTCTCCTTGTCGACCTCGACGTCGCAGATATGCGTGGCAAAGCCGGGCCCGGCACCCTGGGCGTTGATCGACACCTCAGCGCTTATCGGCCCGCCGGTGCGCCCCGATTTGAGCGCGATCTCGGCCAAGGGCAAGGGCTCGAAGCTGCCGGCATTGGGGCCGGCGGGATAGGCCATACCATCCTTCCATTCAACCGCATCGGGGCTGATGTCCCAGATCATCGCGGCGCGTTTCTTCAACTCCTCGACGACCTTCTCGGCGGCTTGCGTCGTGGCCATGCCGGTCGCGAAGGTAACCCGGCTGCCGCCGGTCAGGAACGAGAAGCCGATCGAGCTGGTATCGGCGACGATCGGGCGCACCCGCTCGACCGGGATGCCGAGGATCTCGGCCGCCATCATCGCCATCGAGGCACGCGACCCGCCGACATCCGGGGTGCCCACCGCGACGACGGCAGTGCCGTCCTCGTTGATGTGGCAGGCGGCACTCGACTCGCCGCCGATGTTGAACCAGAAGCCGGAAGCAACGCCGCGGCCCTGATTGGGGCCGAGCGGCTCCTTCAGGTGCGGGTGGTTCTTGGCGGCTTCGACGGTCGCGGCATAGCCGATGTTCTGCCAGGTCGGCCCGTGCAATGCCTTCACACCATCCTTGGCCGCATTCTTTTCGCGCAACGCCAAGGGGTCGATGCCGAGCTGGTCGGCGAGTTCGTCGAGGCAGCTCTCGACCCCGTATGACGAGTTCGGCGCGCCGGGCGCGCGATAAGCGGCGACTTTGGGGCGATTGCTGACGACATCGTAGCCGGTGACCTTGGCGTTCGGGATGTCGTACATCGCAAAGGCGCACATGCAGCCCGGCCCCACCGGCGAGCCCGGGAAGGCTCCAGCCTGGTATTTCAGCACGGCTTCGGCCGCAACCAGCGTACCATCCTTCTTGGCACCGAGCTTGACCTCGATGACGGCACCCGCCGCCGGCCCGGTGCCGCGGAAGACCTCCTCGCGGCTCATGACCATCTTGACCGGCCGGCCGGTTTGACGCGACATCGCCATGGCCAAGGGTTCGAGATAAATCAGCGTCTTTCCGCCAAAGCCGCCGCCGATTTCGGCGGGGATTGCACGAATCTGCGAGATGTCGGTGCCGAGCAATTTGGCGCAGTAGGCGCGCACCATGAACTGGCCCTGGCTCGAACTCCAAATCGTGGTCTGTCCGTCGGCGGCGACCGAGACGACGCAGGCATGCGGCTCGATATAGGCCTGGTGCACCGGGGCGGTGGAATAGCGCCGCGCGATCGTGACGTCGGCTTCGCGGAACCCGGCATCGATGTCGCCCTTGGTAAAGCCGATCATCTTGGCGACATTGGAGGGGTGCGTCGGCTTGGGCTCGACACCCTGGGTGAAGAGATCGTCGTGCAGTAGCGGGGCATCGGGCTTCATCGCCTCTTCGACATCGATGACGTGCGGCAGCACGTGGTAGTCGACCTCGATCAGCTCGCAGGCCTCCTCGGCGATCGCCGGCGAGGTCGCCGCGACCGCAGCTACCGCGTGGCCGTCGTAGAGCACCTTGTCGCGCGCCATGCAGTTGCGCGACAAGTCGCGGAAGTTCATCGGACCCTCGCCGACAAAGGCTTCCTCCGACGGGATCGGCGGGAAGTCCTCCCAGGTCACCACCGCCTTGACGCCGGGCAGTGCCCGCGCCTTCTCGGTATTGATCGACATGATGCGGGCGTGGGCGTGCGGGCTACGCTTGACCTTGCCCCACAGCATCCCCGGCATCACCATATCGGCGCCGAAATTGGCGCGACCCGTCACCTTGTCGACGCCGTCCGGGCGGATCGGGCGGGTACCGACGACCTTCTGCAATTCCTTCGGCATATACGTCATGAAACCTGACCTCCGGTAAGCCCCTCACCCCAGCCCTCTCCTCGCTTGCGGGGAGAGGGAGGGACCCGCGCCAGCGGGAGGGTGAGGGGCAGTGATTTACTCGGCCGCGGCGCGCATCGGTTCTGCTTCGTCGAGCGCGGCCAGCAGCCGCGGCGGTGACATCGGAAGATCACGCAGCCGGATCCCGGTCGCGTCGG
>DATNKF010000001.1:0-3944 GCA_035603555.1 Allostellaceae bacterium | reverse complement strand
CTGGTTCGGATGAACCCCGAAATGACTCGCCAGCTCGGCCACCGTCCGGTCGCCTTTCACCGCCGCCAACGCTACCTTCGCCTTGAACGCCGCGTTGTGCCTCTTCCGTGTTTGCTTCATGTCCTGCTCCCGCGCTATCAGCGCTCTCTACGGGCAGGGCTCCACCTTAGCCAACTGTCTCATTTTCGGGGGTCCAGCTCAGCCGTCCACATGCGCATGCGACTGATTGCTGGAGTTTCCCGAGTCGCGCGACGACGCGTCGAACACAGCCTGCGAGCATTGGCTCGGGTGCAAAAAAACAGTATTGGGGAGAACGTCTATGAGGAGTCCGGTGCGTCCGCGGCTGCCTGCCAGGTCTGCCGCGCGCGTTATGCCAGCCGGGTAAAGTTGTAGGCGAGGTTTGGCCAGACCAACCTTGGCGCGGCCGCGGACCAGGCCAATGGTGCACACGACTAGGCCAAGCCGACATTTCTGGGCGCCCGACCGCCGGGGAGTCCCGTATTCCCGCTCACCGCCGATAAATGACTCGGCGGTGGAGGAAGATGGATTCGAACTGCCGGTCCCCCGCAAAGTAGACAACGCTTTCGAGACTGCCATTTTTGCCTCTGGGCACCTCCCGTTCGCCGGCCGACTCATTCGCGAGGTTCGAATCCGCTTTCCTCCGCCAGGTTCGATATTGATTTCACCTGATTTTCCTACTCTGCGGCGTGCTATCCGATTGGCCTGATGGCGCCAGGCTTACCGGACCTCGGCGCTGTGCAATTCCTATGCTGGCTTTAGGGGCGGCGTTAAATCCGCAGGGTCGAGGCCGAGCTCGAAAATGCCCATATTGTAGAGACAGAAATCGGCCGGCGGCGGGTGCAGCGGAGCCAGCGCGCCGTCGCGAAACAGCTGTTCCAGGCGCGAGCCCTTGAAGATGCCGTGCGCTCCGCCCAGGGTCAGCGCCGTGCGGGTGATGCGGGTGACGGCTTCGCCGACCATGTATTTTGCGCGGTAGAGAGCAGCGGTGGTTTCCGCTGTCGGCCCCTCGGTATCGCTGAGCCAAGCCGAACGGTAGGTGATCAACCGGGCGGCTTCGAGGTCGACGCTGATCTCGGCGACGTGGCGCCGCACATCGGGGTGGTAGGCCAGCGGTTGGGCATAGCCTTCGGGCTGCCGGGTGTGGGCGACCCGCCGCAACTCGTCGTAAGCTGCGGCGGCGAGGCCGAGATAGATAGCTGTGTACGAGCCCCAGAACCAGTTCAGATAGGCGTGCCGGAAAGACCGCATGTCGTCTGAGCGAAAGACGACGGCGCTGTCCGGCAGCCGGCACTCGTCAAGGATCAGCGAATCGCTGCGGGTCGCGCGCATGCCCAGCACGTCCCAGTTCGGGTCGACGCTGCGTCCCTCGATCACCCGCGGGAGCATCAGGATGATCCCGGCGAAAGGGGCGGTGGCCTCGTCTGGGTAGGCCATTACCAGGACGTAGTCCGCCGCTTCGAGCATCGAGGCGAACATCTTGCGTCCACTGACGCTGTAGCCGGCGTCAACGCGCCGCGCTCGCGTCTTCAACGGCCGCTCGCCGATCAGCGCGGTGGTGATCGGCTCGGAAAAATTACCAGCGATCAAGCAGCGATCGTGCACGACCATCTGGGCGATGCGCCGCTTGGTCTCGGTCGCCATCTCGACGCATTCGAGCAGCGGCATGACTACCGAGGCGTGCATGTTGAAGGCGAGCGCCGTCGACGGGCAGCCCTGGCCCAGCGCCTCGTAGGCGATCGTGTGATCGAGAAAGCTGGCGCCGGCGCCACCCCATTTCCGCGCGACGGTCAGCGCCAGGAAACCCTCGTCGCGAAGGCGCTGGTAATTTTCGATCGGGTGGCTTGCATCGCGGTCGTGCTGGGCCGAGCGGATCGCGAAATCGGCCGCCAGTTCACGGCACTTTTGCTGCAGACGTTGTTGCTCCTCGCTGAGCCTGAAATCCACGCCGCGGAGCCTCCTTGCTGCGACAAAACTAACGCATCGCCGCGGGGTCTGCGAAGGGCAGGCTTGCATCGATGGCTGTTGGGCGAGCCGCACACCTGGTGCAGAGTGCCCTAAAAATTACGCAAGGATGTGACGCTCATGACCTCGCCTCGTAGCCCCGCCGAGACACGGCTCGTCCTGATTGGGGCTGCGGTGCTGCTCAGTCTTGGCATGGGCATCCGCCAAAGCTTCGGTCTGCTCCTGACGCCGGTTACGCGGGATCTCGCGCTAACCGCGGCGGATTTCACTCTCGCCGTCGCCGTGCAGAATATCGTCTGGGGCTTGTCGCAGGCGCCGATCGGCGCCATCGCAGACCGCTTCGGACTGCGCGCCACGATGATGGCGGGTGCTACAATCTACGTTGTCGGGCTTGGCGTCATGGCCGCGGCAGGAGGCGCCACGGCGCTGATCGTCTCCGCCGGGTTGATCGGGGTGGCGTTGTCCTGCACGGCTTCCTCATTGGGGCTGACCGCCGCCGCCCGAGCGGTCCCGGAGGCGCGGCGGAGCAAGATGCTGGGCGTCGTTGCCGCCGTCGGGTCGCTCGGCACGTTCGTCGTGCCACTTGCGACGCAAGCGCTGCTCACCCACCAGACCTGGCAAATCGCTGTGTTGTTCTTTCTGATCCTGGCCATCGCGATGCTGCCGGCCGGGTTCTGGGCCGGCAGCGCCGACCGGCTGCCGGGCGGAGCCGGGCCCCGGACAACGATGCGCGTGGTGCTCGGCGAGGCGGCCCGCAATCGACCTTTCCTCGTCATGTCGGGGGCATATTTCGTCTGCGGCCTGAACCTCATCTTCCTCGCCACGCACCTGCCGACCTACCTGGCGATCTGCGGGCAGGACCCGATGCTGAGCGCCGAGGCCCTCGCGGTGATCGGCGGCACGAACTGCATCGGCTCGCTCGCTGCCGGCTGGCTCGGCGGGCGGTATCCGAAGCACATCCTCTTGGGGCTCCTCTACATCCTGCGCGCGATCGTTTTCACCGCCTATTTCGCGATGCCCCCGACCCCGGCGAGCACGCTCGTCTTCGCCGCGGCGATGGGCATGCTGTGGCTCAGCGTAGCGCCATTGGTCAGCGGCCTCGTCGCCGAGATGTTTGGCACACGCTACATGGCGACCCTACTCGGCATCGCTTTCGTCATGCACCAGGTCGGATCGTCGCTCGGCGCGTGGGGCGGCGGGCTGATTTTCGATGCACTCAGCTCCTATGACCGCGCCTGGCAATTGGGCGTGCTGATCGGCTTCGGCGCCGGGATCGTCCAGATCGTCGCCGGGGGCCCGACCCGCGACCGCGAGAAACATCCTGGCGAGATGAGGCTGGTCCCGTCGGCACGCTAGTCGGCTTTCCGTCAGGTTGATCGCGGCCAAGCGGGCTTCCCCAGGTGCGGGAAGCCGACGGATGACAAGTGCATAGTCGTCATGAGCCGTCCGCCAGGACGGCGGTCTCGAAACCCTCAGTCCCTCTCAGAAAGGTGTGCCTTATTCTCGGTGAAGGAGAAGACGCTGGTGATCGATCAGGTGGTCTCGAAAGTCGCCGTCCTTTTTCCCGGAGGGACCAGCGGTTCGAATCCCGCTTCCTCCAGCGGACAGTCCGTCTCTCTCCCGGAGCGGCTTTCGAGGTCGAGAACCCCGGCTTTCCACGCGGCTGTGCGCCCGCTGGCTTGGCGACCGGGTCGGCAGAGACTACAGGGTGTTTTAAGATCGCGCCAACCGGCGGCAATATCTCTGTCGCGCCATATTCCAGTACCGCAGTGCCGCTGATGGGGTCGGCGAGAATGTCACGCCGGTCCTCATAAAGTCGGGGCGTTCGCCGACTTGATTGTGCAGTGGATCGCTGCGCTCGGACCGGGCTCAACCAAAGCCCAGCACGATCCGCTGATCGTGCCAGGCAAGCGGCAGGCGTGAGTGCGCGAGAAGATTCTCTGGCGTCAGATCGCGCGGCT